>JABDKS010000791.1 GCA_013002105.1 Pirellulaceae bacterium
CTTGCCGTTGCGTTCGATTCGAAATCCGCTCACGCCACTTTCCAGATCGGCGTCCAATTGCACTCGCAGGATTGGCATCTGGGAATCAATCAAGTGATCGACGGTGACTCGTGGCGGACTGGGCGGAGTTTTGTCGTCCACCACGCCGGTCGCGATAAATTGCAACCACTTCGCAGCGAATTGCTCGCTGGGAATCCACGGCAGGGTCGTAGCTTTTTTTGTCATCGATGCTGGTTGGGCACTTCGATCATCCACGTCGCCGACCCATGACGCATCGCGATCGATTGGTCGCAGCGTTCTATTTTTGGCGTTGGGTTCAGGCAGGCGTTGTGCCAGACAATCGTCGAAAAATGCGATTGCAAGGTAGCGTGAATCGCCACATTCATGGCCGGTTCGCGGATCCGGCGCAATACCAAAGGGCGCGTGTTTTGCGCGGTAGGCGCGCATCATCTGATGACAGCCGTCCCATGCGACGTGAAAACGCTCGTGATCCTTTTCTTTTAATCCCGGACATGCCATCACCGGAACGCTGAACACAGCGTCGCTGAAAACCGGTTTTTCGATCTCGCCCGATTCCCATCGTGTGAACGCCGTGCCCGACTGCAGCCAGATCGCTGCAATTTTGTCCGGGTGCATGGTTTGCATCAGACTGGACCAAAACCCGCCGCCGGAGTGACCCCACAAACACCAGGGAACCTCGTTGATCTCTGCATGTCCGGTTGCAGACGCAAACTGCGACAGCGCCTGCAGAAATCGCTGCTCCGATCCGGACCGGGGATCACACCACAATCGACACTCGCTGCCCGGGCGTCCGTCATAGGACGTACTCATCAGGGCACAGTCCCACTTGCTTGCTAATGCTCGCCAGTGCAAATCGTCGGCCGCCGTCAAACCACCCACTGCAGAACCAGGCCCGCATCCATGCTGATGCAGTATCACTCCGCGAACTTTCTGTACTCCCGGCGGGATCCAGAGGAAGTAATCGACGAAGAGTTTCAGTTCACCCTGCTTTTTCGATGCGGGGAAGTGAAGGTGATGAACATCGCTGTGCTTGGATCGATGGCGTTGCCAGATGGCACGTGGACCGATTTGCTTGCCCATATCGGCAGCACGTGTCTTCGCCTCGTCGATCGGTAATCCGTCCTTCACGCCGGGCCGCAGGTGTCCCACTTCGCTTAGCCAAGCTTGATGCATCATGTTCTGTCGATTGGATATCAGCGTCATCAAACCCTGATCCGGTTTGACTTGCGTTTGAATTCCCCAATCGGACAAGATCGTATCGGCCAATACTTGGTGGCCTTCGTGATCGACATGCACGCCATCGGGCGACATGGTGAAATCCGGATCCTGCTGTCGTTTGTTGTTGACGTAAAGTGTGACGGCGGTGTGTAAATCGATCACCCCTTCGACGCGGTCGGATTGCGACTTGACCCAGGTCGCATACTGCTTCATGACGTCGTCATAGTCTTCGTAGATGGTATTCCAAGAATACTTTTCGGCACCCAACGGCAACAGTTTGCTCTCCTGTTTCAGCGGTAAAGGATCAAAGGCCGGAGGCGTCATCAAAATCAGTTTCGCGCCGGAGGCGTGTACTTTGTCGATAATCTGATTCACGCCGTTACGGTAAGCCGCAAAACGTTCTTCGCTGGGCGGATAATAAATTCCGTCATTCATGCCGTAGCAGGCAACAACGACGTCGGGACGAAGCTTGCCTAGCGCTCGATCAATTCGCTCGTGGACATTGGGCCGAGGAAACGGGTGATCCGGTTCCGAAAGCCCACTACATGTCTCGCTGGGCAGCCCCAAATTGATCAATTCGGGCGGTGGGTCCTCTCCGGCCAAAAACAGTTGTGCCTCGATCAACGAGATAAAATGTCCGGCATGCGTGATCGAATCCCCCAAGAAAACAATCCGCTTGGCGTTGCGGGGAAAGGCGGGTTCATCGGCCGAAAGTGTGATCGAACAGCTTGCGAGGCAAGCCAGTAGTGCAATTCGAACTAGCGACATGAGTATCCGTCGGTACGAGGACGATTATGGGATGGATCCTGCGGCCATCTGGAGAACCGACACTCGGCGAGTCTCCCGCCACAGTCGCTGACCGAGGCGACCGCGAACTCAGCAGTATATCGCTCGCGAGCGTCGGTTGGCTGTTTGCGACCGGTGAATCGTTCCACCGAATGACCGTGTAGTTGGTCTCAAACACGACTCATGTCGACGCGAGACACGCAAATCGGCTGATTGGGTCG
This sequence comes from Pirellulaceae bacterium, assembly GCA_013002105.1. Next base: position 2,247 of record JABDKS010000791.1, read on the forward strand.
GTTGTCAGAAAGGGGCATCGTGACTACCAATGAAGCATGCCTACCGAGCCGAGTCGTCGTCGTTTTTCCGAGTACCGCAAGAAAGTCCGCCAGCGAAATGCCAGTGGCGAGCGTCCGCGACCGCACGGTCACGCCGATCGTGCACCGACGAAACTGGGGGCCCGAGACCGCAGTTTTTTTGAACTGCTGCGTTCATTTTGGAGTTTGATTTCCAAACATCGCCGGCAGGTTCTGATCGCTTTGGGACTGTTGACCTTCGGTATCGCTCTACGGCTGATCCCTCCATTGGGGACGAAACTGGCGATCGACAATGTGCTGACCGTTCCGGCCAAACCACTACCGACCTGGCTTAGCGGATTGCCGTTTCCAAGCGATCCGATGCAGCGACTGGTGGTGATCGCAGCCGTCGTCACCGTCATTACCATTCTGGGAACGATGGTTCATTTATGGAGTCGATGGATCGCGACCAAGTCGGTCAATCAAACACAGATCGCGATTCGGCGCGAAGTGTTTGACCACGCGATCCAGTTGCCGCTCAATCGTGTGTACGACATGAAAAGCGGCGGGGTGGCTAGCTTGATTCGCGAGGACGCCGGCGGCGTAGCCGATCTGATTTTCAGCATGTTGTACAACCCTTGGCGGGCCATCGTGCAGTTTATCGGCAGCCTGGTGATCCTGATGTTGGTCGATTGGAAATTGATGGTCGGCGGATTGATGTTGCTGCCAATCGTTTGGGTGACACACCGAACATGGATCAGCCGCATCCGGCCGTTGTACCGCGACATTCGCAAGCAGCGACAAAAAATTGACGCCGGCGCGACCGAGACGTTTGGCGGCATTCGTGTTGTTCGCACTTTCTCGCGGAGCCGAAACGAATCGACGCGGTTTGTTCGCGAAGGCAGTTTTTTGGTACGACAGCAGTTGTTCACTTGGCTCTGGACGCGAACGATCGAAGTCATTTGGGAAGTCTTGATTCCGCTGGCATCCACGGGATTGTTGCTATATGGCGGCTATCAAATTCTCAGTGACGAACTGACGCTGGGTGATTTGATGATGTTCTTGATCTATCTGGCGATGTTGTTGGATCCGTTGGCGACATTGGCTGCCAGCGCCGTCGGCTTTCAAAACAATCTGGCCGGTTTGGATCGTATTCTGGACGTCCTGGAGATCGAAGGCGAACTTCCCATTCGGCCGGAGGCAAAAACGGTACGACGCGGCGAAGTGCCGGGCAGAATCACCATCACGGATCTTTCTTTCGCATATCCCGACACCGAAACACTGGTGCTGCAAGATTTAAATCTGGAGATCGCCGCGGGTGAAACCGTCGCGTTAGTCGGCCGCAGCGGTGCGGGCAAAACGACGCTGACCAACTTGATCGCACGGTTTTATGATCCGACCTCTGGGAGCATTGCGTTGGATGGTCGTGATCTGAGAGACATTGAATTGGCCAGCTACCGACGTCTGCTGGGAATCGTGGAACAGGACGTGTTTATGTTTGACGGTACGATCCGCGAAAACATCGCCTATGCTCGACGACACTGCACCGATGAAGAAATCGTGCGGGCTGCCACCGCGGCGGCCGCTGACGAATTCATTGAGCGGCTTCCTGACGGTTACGATTCAGTCATCGGCGAACGAGGCGTGCGGCTTTCGGGTGGTCAACGGCAACGTCTTGCGATCGCACGCGCGATCCTTGCCGACCCAAAAATCTTGATCCTTGACGAAGCGACTAGTAATTTGGACAGCGAAAGCGAGCGACTGATCCAGGCTAGCCTGGCAGAGTTGTTGCAAGATCGGACGGCGTTTGTGATCGCGCACCGATTGAGCACGATTACGGGCGCCGACAAAATCGTTGTTTTGGACGACGGGCGTGTCGTGGAAGTAGGCACGCATCAGGAGTTGCTCAATCAAGGTGGTCGCTACCGTGATATGGTCTACTTGCAAATGAACGAAGCGATTGCACAACAGAACATTTCGCAATAGAACCTTGCCCCGTAGGAAAGTCGCACCTTCGTACGTCACAGCAGCTCGGATGTACCGCCAAACCAGGCCTGATATACTTTTACCGTTCCTTTATTCCCACCTATAGTCGCTCTCGACCCATGAACCAACCCTTTCGATTGTGTGTCATTTCATTGTTGCTTGGCGTTGCCAATTGCCAAGCTCAGCACACCGATTGGCGCCAGTGGCGGGGAAATCATCGTGACGCTCACGCGGCTCAGCAAGCACTCCTGCAACAGTGGCCAGTCGGCGGCCCGCAAATCAAATGGGAGTTCACCCAAGCAGGATCGGGATATTCGTCTGTCAGCGTTGTCGACGGAAAACTTTACACGCTGGGGGCCCGCGACGGCGGATGCTTTGCCATTTGCATTGACATGAAAACCGGTAAGCAGCTTTGGGATAACCAGTTCGCCGGTGCCGGTGTCAACGACGATTACAACCAGGGATGGGGTGGTGGACCTCGCAGCACACCGACCGTCGATGGCGACCAAGTCTTTGTGCTCAGTGACGTTGGTGTGCTGGCGGCTTTGTCGGTAGCGGACGGCACGATCCAGTGGACCACCGATTTTGTCGCCGACCACGGTGGCAAAATTCCCGTTTGGGGATATAGCGAATCGCCTCTGGTTGATAACGATCGCATCATGGTCACGCCCGGCGGCGATGACTTCATGATCGGTCTAGATCGTAAAACCGGAAAGAAAGTTTGGAGCAGCAAAGGTTTCAACGACGGAGCTCAATACGTCTCGATCATGCGTGGCAGCATCGGTGACCGATCGTATTATGTGACAGCTACCAAGGCTGGACTGGTTGCTTTCGATACTCAGTCCGGCGACAAGGTGTTTGCCGACAGCGCGACGGCAAACAAAGTCGCCGTGATTCCAACGCCCGTTATCGACGGAGATCTTGTCTATCACACCAGTGCCTACGGTGCTGGCAATACGCTTTTGAAACTAACAGCCGACGGCGACAAGGTTCAAGCCGAGACGGTTTACGCACTACAGGGCAAGAGCATGGAGAACCATCACGGGGGAACCGTGTTGGTCGATGGCGTGATCTATGGATTCACCAAAGCGAATGGCGGAACCTGGATGGCACAAGAGATGTCCAGCGGCAAAACGTTGTGGGAAGAGAAAATCCGACCTAACCGCAGTGGGTCGATTTGTTTCGCCGATGGACGACTGTACTGTTACAACGACAAAGATGGATCGGTCTACTTGGTTCCACCCAGCCGCGAGGGTTGGCAATCCAACGGCAAATTGACGTTGCCAAAACAGACGACCATTCCACGCGAAAAAGGAGCGATCTGGGCGCACCCTGTGGTCGCCGATCAAACCTTGATCATTCGCGACCAAGACTTGATCTATGCGTTTGACATCGCGCGGTGATTGACTCCCGCAAGTTCGGCTAACGCTGATAAATCGGCAAGTAGCTGCGGTCCAACTGCATCATGATCAGGTTGCAGGCCGTGACGTAAACGGGATGAATCTGGCCTTCCCAAAACCCGTCGGGCCGTTGCTGGCTGACGATTCGCGAGTAGAGTTTGTTGCGAAACGGTTTCCATAGTTCGTCGCCCTGGCGATAAACCACCTGACTGTAATACAGATAGGTGTAATTCCAGTGACCAAACGATCGCGTGCCATCGTTGATATCGTGCAATTGGTCCTTGGCGTACTTCAACATCTCCGGCACATGTTCGCTGTCGTAATCGCCGGCGTTGTAGAGGGCAGCCAGTGCGGCGGCTGTGATGGCCGGTCGGCTTGTACCTTTTTGCCGACTGCTGTAGCTGATCCCGCCGTCAGGATTCTTGCATCCGTAAATGTATTCTTTGGCCCGATCGATCACTTTGCCAGTCACCGGGATGCCGGCATTGCGGCAACCACGCAATCCTTGCACTTGAGTGATTGTGGTGGAGCCTTCATCAAAATCACTACCGTCTTTTGCCGAAACGTAGCCCCAACCACCGGCAGCCGTTTGTGCATTGCCACTGAACTCGACCGCTTTGGTCAACACATTCACCAATTCTTCGCGACGATCCAACAACCCTTCTTCACCCAAGACCTGAGACAAGAACATCATCGCGAACCCATGACCGTAGGTGTATCGCGAATCGGTTTGCGGATCACCAATCAAACCGTTGTCGCGGCTCTTGGTGATCAAGTAGTCGGCCGCGCGGCCGATTTCCTGCGCGTACGGACCCTGCGTCGTCGTGCTACCGCTGGCGATCAGCGCCGTGCCCGCCAAGGCTGCCATGGCGGTCGGATAGACCTGAGTGTTCCACTGGCCACGCGAGGACTGCGTGCGGCTTAACCAATTCAGCCCCTTGGTCGTCGATTCATCCCAACGAGGATCGCGATCAGCATCCGCAGCACCGGCACGCATTCCCGCAAAACCGACTGCCGAGAGCAGGGTTGCTTGACGAAGCCAGTCACGTCGATTTTGGGGCATCTATTTTCTCAAGCTAGGAGCAAGGTCTTAACGGCAGAACATCGCGGGTTGGGCGATGCCATTGTAGCGTGCCGCAAAACCAGCCGGAAACTTCAATCAGCCACGATTGATCGATGTAGCCCCGTTTTTCGCTGACAAACGGGGCAGAAAAAAGTACTTCGTTGGGCCTGGACGATGCGGCGGATCACCCCATCGCCACATCGCTGGCAAGCCGATTGAGCACGATCGTAGACCCGATGATAGTTTTGATAGCCACCAGCATTATTCAAGGCGTTTCGATAAGTCCCGTCACTCAATGTACTTCCTTCGTGCTCAATCGCCTCGCCGAGCACGTTTCGGATTCCCTGCTCGATTCGTTGCCACTGCGGTTTGGTCAGCCGATCGCATCGCGTGCGAGGGTCGACGCCAGCGACGTACAGAATCTCGGCCGCGTACAAATTTCCGATCCCGGCGACAGCGGCCTGATCCAACAGAGCCACTTTGACGTCGCGACGACTGTGTCGCAAACGTTCGCTCAATTGTTGGGCCGTGATCTCCAATGCGTCGATGCCCAGCTTTTGATCGACATACTTGGCGATCTCATTGTGACGCAACAGCCGCACGGTCCCCAAACCACGGCGATCCCAGAACAACAACTGTTTGTTGGATCGTCCCGACAATTTCAGTCGCAACCGCAAGTGTTCATTGCCTGGCGGATCAGCGAGCAAAACAAGTCCCGTCATTCGTGGCTCGATCACGATCACTTGAGCATCATCGAGTTCGATCATGACGCGTTTGCCACGTCGACCGATCCCGGCGATGGTTCGTCCGCGCACACGACGGTCAAAGGCGTCGATTCGTGGTTTGAAAAGAATCGGCCGACAGTGACACGGTGGCCGTGTGGCGGCGGTGATTCGACTGCCAACGATGGGCAACAGACCACGGCGCATCGTTTCGACTTCGGGCAGTTCAGGCATGTTGCAAAACTAGATACATCATGGTGCGTCGGCAAGCACCCACCCCGCATCGGCGGGAACAAAACCGGTGGGGAATTTTGTCCCGACGCTGTAGGTGGGCGGATCGGAGAAATACGCGGTGCGGAGATTGTTCGCATCAATCGAACTCAGATCGGCATCGGTAAAATTTGCCGAGTCGATATCGACCGCTTGGAATGCGCTGATGCCGCTGCAATTGATCGTCGCCCCCGTCAAATCCGCACCGCGAAACGAGGCTGCCTGGAATACCGCGCCGTTACCGGCGTTCAGCGTCGCAGAGCGTAGATCGGATTGAACGAACGTGACGATTTGAAAGGACGACCCGGTGGCAGTCAGTGTCGCTGATTGCAAATTGGCGCGATCAAACGAGGCCGACTGAAACGAACTGCCTCCGACCGTGATGTTTGCGTTGGGTAGTTGGGCGTCGTTGAGCGTCGTTGATTGAAACGCCGAACTGCCCGTCTTGATCGTCACTCCGGCAAAATCGCAGCCGTCCAAATTCATCCCCGATAGAAATCCTCGCCCCTGATTTCGTTCGTTTTGTTTCGTTTGATAGATCGACTCGATGTGCCCTTCGATCACCGCGGTTCGGTCACGCTCTTTGATCATTTGAGCCTTCACCCGGCTCAGCCGGTTCAAGGAACTCATCCAGCCCAGGCTGATCGCGACGATCACGGTAATCCCCAGCAACGTACGGATCGAAAAGCGTTTGCCGTTGGACGGTATCTGCCTGTTGGAATCCATCGAGTACCTGATCAGAGGAGGGTGTGAATTATGGGGTGGTTTGACGGTCAAGTATCCAGGGCCCACAACGGTGCATGGAGCGTTTGACTCAATGGCGCAATGCTCGCGGCGTTGGTCCCCGCCTCACGTTGACCTGACGAGCGAGTCGGGGGAGAATCGTTTTCGCACTGATTCCAGTTAGTTTGACAGGTTTTTGATTTTATGAGCACCGTGCCATCCCAATCGAATGCTTCGGCGTCGGTTCCAGATAGTCGAGGCCGCTTTGGTGAGTTCGGTGGGCGCTTTGTTCCTGAAACGCTGACCCGGGCGTTGGATCAACTGGCCGACGAATACGAATTGGCCAAGAAAGACGCGGCATTTCAGCAGGAGTTACGTGGTCTGCTGAAAACATTCGTGGGGCGTCCCAGTCCACTGTATCACGCCAAACGACTGACCCAGAGCGTCGGCGGCGCACAAATCTGGCTCAAACGCGAGGACGTCAATCACACCGGTGCCCATAAAATCAATAACACGCTGGGACAGGCACTTCTGACGCTGCGAATGGGCAAAACCCGTGTGATCGCCGAAACCGGCGCGGGCCAACATGGTGTTGCCTCCGCGACCGCTTGTGCTCACTTTGGGTTGCCTTGCACGGTCTACATGGGCAGCGAAGACATCCGCCGGCAAAAGCCCAACGTCTTTAGCATGAAGCTACTGGGTGCCGAAATCTGCCCCGTCGAAAGCGGTAGCAAGACGTTGCGTGACGCGGTCAACGAAGCGATGCGGGACTGGATGTCCTCGGTCGAAAACACCCACTACATCATTGGCAGCGTGATCGGACCGCATCCGTTTCCGATGATGGTTCGCGATTTCCAAGCCGTGATCGGGCAAGAGACACGCGAGCAATGTCGCGATACCTTTGACCGCCTTCCTGATTGTGTGGTCGCCTGTGTCGGTGGCGGCAGCAACGCGGCGGGGATGTTTTATCCGTTCGTCGAAGATGACGGCGTGCGAATGGTGGGTGTCGAGGCGGGTGGTCGCGGTAATGGACCGGGCGATCACGCATCGCCGCTTTCGTTTGGTAGCCCTGGCGTGCTGCATGGTAGCTACAGCTAAGTGATGCAAGACGACGACGGACAAACCTGTGATGTGCATAGCATGAGTGCTGGTTTGGACTATCCCGGTGTTGGACCCGAACACAGTTACTGGAAACAAACCGGTCGGGTGGAATACATCGAGTGCGGCGACGATGCAGCGATGAAAGCGTTCGATCAACTTGCGCGCACCGAAGGAATCATCGCGGCGTTGGAATCAAGCCACGCGGTGGCCAAAGCGATGACGTTGGCGGCTGATATGCCGACTAACCAACACTTGGTCGTCTGCCTGTCTGGTCGCGGCGACAAAGACGCGATGGAAATTGCACGGTTACGCGGTGAGAGTTGGTAACCGTGACGAACGACCGCGCCGTTGGCAGCAATCGTCCATTGAACGTCATGTTTTGCGATCAATTGCAGTCACCACTGATCGGTGATCGCTACTCGGCCCACGCAGGAGAATCACACAATGCCCAAACTGACCTGGCTTTCGCACGGAACTTGGCTGATTGAATCGGAAGGGCATCGTGTCTTGCTCGATCCATTCCTGACAGAAAATCCGTCGGCAACGATCAGCCCCGACCAATTGGAACCGATCAGTCACATTCTGATTTCACACGGCCATTTTGATCATGTCGCTGACGCCGCCGAAATCGCGAATCAGCACGGCGCAACGATCGTTGCGATATTTGAAATTGCACAATGGTTCGCCAACGAACATGGCGTGGGTTCGACGATTGGCATGAATCTGGGCGGGGCAACCGATTTGCCATTTGGTAACGTCAAAATGGTCCCGGCACTGCACTCCAATTCGCTACCCGATGGGACTTACGGTGGCGACCCCGCTGGCTTTTTGCTGACGATCGAAGGCGAGCGGATTTACTTTGCCTGCGACACGGCGCTGTTCAGCGATATGAAACTCCACGCTCACGGAGTCGACGTGGCAGTCTTGCCGATTGGTGACCTGTTTACGATGGGAATCGATGACAGTGTCCAGGCGACAAAGCTGATCGAGCCCAAGATTGTGTTTCCCGCCCACTACAACACATGGCCGCCGATTGCTCAGGATGCACAAGAGTGGGCCGAAAAAATCAGCACGCGAACCGGGGCCAAGCCAGTCGTGCTCACGCCCGGCGAAAGCTACGAACTGTAGTCAGGCTTGCCGATCGAATTTGGGCACGGACCGAATTTGGGCGTAGGCCGTCAGACCTGCATCGTATAAGCGGGTCAAACCGTTACGATTCGTCGTCCGCTTTTTCCTCGACTTCCTTTTCTCGCACCAAAACGTCGTCGCCGTCGACTTTGACTTCAAAACAATCCACTTTGATCCGTGGATTGTCGACCCAGGTTCCGTCCTTGATACAGAACCGCCAAGCATGCCAGGGGCACGTAACGGTGTGGTCTTCGACGTGGCCTTCGGCCAACGATGCACCCATGTGAGGACACAGATCGTCAATCGCATACCACTCGCCATCCTTGTGAAAAACGGCCACCATCCGTCCATCCACCGGTACGGCGCGACCGACACCTTCTTCGAAGTCCGCTACTTTTCCGACCGATTCAAAGTCGCTCACGCTCATCACCTTCTAAAATATCCGGATTCCCGCCCATACGGACCGGAATCCCTTGCGTAAAAATGCCTCTACCGCACACACTTTAGCGTCCGATGGCGTTCGCACACAGCGTACGGGTCGCCCACACGCCCACGCGACGGTCGCTGTAATGGCTCGAGTTTCGACTCCAGCATCCATTTTCGCGATCGCCACAGTCGATCAACCTACGCTTTCCCACCCGTTGAAACCGCATGATCAATCACCAACGACGTCAGTTGCTCGAATCCCGTGTTTGGCCCCACGTCCAGACTCCGGCTCAATACGTCGGCGGCGAGCGAAACATAGTTGTGAAAGATCATTCGACGTTGCGTGGCAAGCTGTGCCTGGGTTTTCCGGACGCCTATACGATTGGGATGAGCCACCACGGATTGCAAGTGCTGTATTCGATGATGAACCGTCGCGACGACTGGTGCGCAGAACGCGTGTTCACGCCCTGGCCCGACATGGAAGCCCAACTGCGAAAACACGACATCCCGTTGTACAGTTTGGAAACGTTCACGGCGCTGAGTGAATTTGACGTGATCGGGTTGAGTCTGCAGTACGAGATCAGTTCGCCCAACGTGCTGACAATGATTGACTTGGGCGGAATCCCGCTGGAGTCGGTTGACCGAACCATCGCCGATCCGTTGATGATTGCCGGTGGTCCTTGCTGTCAGAACCCAGAGCCGATGGCGGACTATTTTGACGTCATGGTACTGGGTGATGGGGAACCGAGTCTGCCAGCGGTGTGCGATCTATGGATGAAACTCAAAGACCGCTATCGGCGTGATGACGGCAGCTTTGCCGACGGCGAACTTGGTCGTCAGCAACGCGAAGAGGCGGTCGCCGAAATCGCTCGGACGCTTGAGTACGCGTATGTACCACGTTTCTATCAGCCCGAGTACGTCGACAATCGAATCACCGCGATCAATCGGACCAGACCGGACGTACCCGAAACCATCGCACCGGCTGTCATCAGTGACTTGGACGGCATGCCACTGCCCACGTCGCCGATCGTGCCGTATGTCGAATGTGTCCACGACCGGATCGCATTGGAAATCATGCGCGGCTGCCCACACCTGTGCCGATTCTGTCAGAGCACCGTGATCAAACGCCCGCTGCGTGTTCGCGAAGTCGACACGTTGGTCGATGCGGCAATCGAAAGCTACAAGAATACCGGCTACAACGAAATCAGCATTCTGTCACTTTCCAGTAGCGATTACCCGCACTTTGAACCGTTGGTCAAAGCACTTCACAAAGTGTTCAAACCGTTGGGTGTGAACATCAGTGTCCCCAGCTTGCGTGTGAACGATCAACTGCGATCGCTACCACAATTGATTGGATCCCAGCGACGCAGTTCGATGACGCTGGCACCGGAAGTCGCACGAGACGACATGCGTGAACAGATTCGCAAGAAAATCAAGAACAGCGACTTGATCGAAGGCTGCCGGGCTGCGTTTCAGAATGGATTTGAAAGTGTCAAACTCTATTTTATGTGCGGATTACCGGGCGAACGGGAAGTCGATTTGGATGGCATCGTCGACTTGGCCGAAACGATCGCGACGGTCGGTAAAGAGGTCAAAGGCCGCTACGCCCGCGTCACCGCCAGCGTATCCAACTTCGTTCCCAAAGCTCACACGCCGTATCAATGGAACGGGATGCAACGTCGCGAGTACTTCAAATGGGCCCACAAGCACATGTGGAGTCGCCGAAAAATTCGTAGCGTTAACATCAAGTGCCACGATATCGAAACCAGCCTGCTGGAAGGTGTCCTCAGTCGTGGCGATCGCCGCACCGGCAAGGCGATCCGATTAGCATGGCAGCGGGGTGCGCGGATGGACGGCTGGACCGAACATCTCGATCCCCAGCGATGGTGGACGGCTGTCGAAGACGCCGGACTGGATGTCGAACAGCAAGTTCACACCAAGTACGAAATGATGGACAAACTGCCCTGGGATCATGTGAACGTCAAGTTTGGTCGCGCTTATCTGGAAAAAGAGCAGGGCAGGGCGAACATCCAGTTGGCCGCGATGGCCGACGCGGAATAGCCGCGTGTAATTAAACGATCGCGCCCTTCCGACCGGCAGCTTGACTTTTCGAGACCTTGGTATGAAACGCATCGTGGTAATTGTTTCGTTCCTGATGGGTCTTTGCCCGCACGGTGTCTTCGCGGAGGTCCCGCGACTCGACCCGGCGAACACCTATGCCGTCATCGTCGGTACCCTGACCTGGGAACAACGATCGTTGACGACGTACCCCAAGAAAAATCGGCAAGACGTTGTGCTTTCCGAACAGTTGCTTTCGATGGGTGTTCCCAGTGACAAAGTGACATTGTTGTTGGACGATCAAGCGACCCAGGCGGCGATCGAAAAAGCGGTCACCGATGCCGCCGTCAAAGCCAAACCTGATTCCACGCTGATCATTTACTACGCCGGTCACGGAATGCTGGGCCAGACCGGCGGCGTCTTTGCTTGCTACGACATTCGAACACGTAAAACCGACGAAACCGGTTGGCGATTGGCCGATTTGGAAAAGACGATCCGCGAGAATTTTCGTGGCAGCCGTGTACTTCTGTTCGCTGACTGTTGTTACTCGGGGTCACTATCGGATGTCACACAAAAGCTGCAACCGAGCGGTTTTCAGGCCGCCAGCGTGACGTCGGCATCCAATCAGAACGCCTCGACAGGAAACTGGACCTTTACCGTCAGTTTGATTGATCTGCTGAAAGGTCAACCACTTGCTGATTCCAATCGCGATGGTTGGATCAGTATCAGCGAAGCTGGCTTGGAAATTCGAAAGATGATGCTGCATTACGAAAGCCAACGCAACGGCTTTTCGCTGCACGGATTGCCGGGCGACTTTCGACTCGCCGCGTCGCGACCGCATCACGATGCCGAAAAAACGGACGCACTGAACAAGCAGATCGCGACCGAACCGGGAGATTTTGTGGTGGCGAAACAATCTGGTGTGTGGCGACCGGCTCGTGTTGTTGATGAGAAACCCGGACAATTCCAACTCGAATTTCAAGATTACAGTCAGCGAGTCCGCAAATGGGTGGGCGCCGAAAAAGTCCGGCCACCCGATCCCATCCAATTGAAACCGTTGCCGCCGGCCGAACCATTGGAAGAACAGGCCGCGTTAGCCAAAGCGACCGTTGACGGAAAGTATTCGCAACTATTGCATCAATTCAAGGTCGAATCGGACTTCAATCAATACGGCGAGTTCGCGGATTTCGGACGGTGGAACGGCGAATCCTATGCCGGTCACGACAACTTGCCGCCAGGCCATTGGGTTTACGTTTATCCGCACTGGTACATTTGGAATCAGTCAGCCGAACCGCCCGCCGCTCGCAAGAAACCGCGGGCAAAAGTGGAGCCCAATGGTGTGGGAGCATTACGAAAAGAAATTGCGTCGTTGGATCTGGTGCACCAAGTGATGAGGCGACGAATTCAAGCGATGCAGGCGTCGATGGACCGATCCCAAGCGGAACTGGACAAGTCCATGAAGCAACGTGCCGAGTTGCAAAGCCGCTTGGACAAGTTGCTCGGTGAGTGATCGTCGCGTCGGTTGTGGGTTGAGCGATCCGAACGTGGACGCGTGAGTTGTTCGATAAAAATTCCGATGATCGTCTTGGTGCGTGGGGCCGACCTGCCCGTAGCTCCTCACTTTGTATCGCCCTTGCAGGGCTCTGATGTACGAATCGCTCTGTCACCCAGGGCGTTGCCCTGGGCTGAGTTATCACGGCCTTTCAGGCCTGGATAGCCGAGCCTGCGCGCCCATCAAGGGAGAGGTGTCGCGTGCCGATATCTCAACCGGTCAGGCCAATCACCGCGGCCCGCAGGGTCGAAACAATTCAGCCAAGGGCAACGCCCTGGGACTCGCGATCACGCGAGAAAAACCAGCGAGCCCTGCAAGGGCGAAACACGCGGGCCTCCGATCCACTCTCGCTGTAAAATCTTGGGCGACGTTTCTCACACCAGAGGCAGGTTTCATGGGGCAATCTCTCGTCAAAAACTGGGTTCACCTCACCTACAGCACGAAAGGTCGACGGCCATGGATACCCGAGATGATCCAGGAGGCGTTGTGGGCGTACCAAGCAGGCATCTTTCAACAATGGGAATCCCCCTCGCTGATGATCGGCGGAGTGGACGATCACGTTCATGCTTTGTTCACCTTATCCAAAAACCACGCCTTGAAAACGATCGTCGAGCAGGTGAAGAAGAGTAGTTCGGCATGGATCAAATCAGATGACGCGACGCGCAACCAGCGTTTCGCTTGGCAAGGCGGGTACGCCGCGTTCTCGGTCAGTCAATCCAACGTGCCTCAAGTGCAGGCGTACATTGCCAAACAACGCGAGCACCATCGTCGACTATCCTTCGAGGACGAATTGCGATTGCTGTTTGAAAAACACCAAATCGAATTCGATGAACGCAATGTCTGGGATTGAACATTCGATCGAGCAGCGAATTTTGTTTCGCCCTTTCCGGGCTCTGATATACGAATCTGCCAGGCACCCAGGACAACGCCGTGGAGCTCGCGATCAAACGCAAAAAACCAGCGAGCCCTGCAAGGGCGAAACCGTGTTCACGCCGGAATGGACGCTTTGAACATCAACGTCGTTTGCCAATTGGCGTCGTTTACCAATCGATGTCGTTTACCAATTAATGGCGCCGCACCGACACCTTGAATCACGACGCGGCCCGACCGAACTACGACGTTTGTAAACTTGGATCGGGGACCAATCGCGATTTGTCACTGATATCTTTGCGGCACCAGGCGCCCTGCCAACGAATCTCTTTGACGCCTTTGTAGGCTTGCAACTTCGCGTCGCTGATACTGCTGCCCAACGCCGTGACACCCAACACGCGTCCGCCACTGTTGACGACCTTGCCCTCCTGCTGCGCCGTGCCGGCGTGAAATACCTTCACGCCATCGACCTGATCGGCGGCATCCAATCCAGTGATCTCGCGACCTTTTTCGTAGCTGCCTGGATAACCTTCGCTTGCCATGACGACGCAGATGCTGGGACGTTCATCCCAATCGAGACCCTCGAGTTCACCCAAGCGACCATCGACTGCCGCGTCCAAGACGTCGACCAAATCGGTCTTCAATCGCATCAGCAACGGTTGACATTCGGGGTCGCCGAAGCGGGCGTTGAATTCCAATACCTTGGGGCCGCCGGCGGTCAGCATCAGTCCCGCATACAGAACACCTTTGAACGGTCGACGAGCCCGTTTCATCGCATGCACGACCGGCACCAAAACATCGGCTTCGATCTTGGCCATCATTTGTTCGTCCACGATGGGCGTGGGGCAGTACGCGCCCATGCCACCCGTGTTGGGACCGGTGTCGCCATCGTACGCCGGTTTGTGATCTTGCGCGGCTGGCAAGGTGACGATGGTTTCGCCATCGGTGATCGCCAGCACGCTGGCTTCTTGACCGATCAACTTTTCTTCGACAATCAGTTCCGCACCTGCTTCGCCGAACTCGCGTTGGTTGGCGATACGATCGATCGCTTCGAGCGCCTCGGTCCGCGTGCTGCAGACAATCACGCCTTTACCGGCCGCCAATCCATCGGCCTTGATGACGACCGGGACCGGATCGTTGGGCTCGGTGTATCGGTCCTTGATGTATCGACTGGCTTCTTCGGCGGTACGGAAGGTTTGATAGTTGGCAGTTGGAATATCCGCATTGCGTAGCAAATTCTTGCAAAACACCTTGCTGCCTTCTAACTCCGCTGCTGCTTTGGACGGACCAAACGCTCGCAAGCCTTCGGCTTCGAGCGCATCGACCAGTCCGGCGACCAGCGGAATCTCGGGGCCGACAACGGTCAGGTCGATCGCGTTGTCTTTTGCAAATGTCACCAATGCGTCGGTGTCGGTGACAGCGATATCAACGTTGGTCGCATCGCGCGCCGTACCCGCGTTGCCCGGCGCGACGAAGACCTGCTGCACACGGGGACTTTGACCAATTTTCCAAGCCAGGGCGTGTTCACGTCCGCCACCACCCACCACCAATACTTTCATCATCGACCCTGTACAAAACGGCAGCTAAGCCAATCGAAACGAGCAGAAAAGCCATGCAACAAAACCTCTTGCTGGCCGTCGAGCAATTTAAGGATTCTGGTCCAGGTCAGACAGACGTGAAGCGTCAATCGGACGGAAGTTACAAGAAGTCGATGAGAGTCCATCGTCAAAAAGTTCGCAAATCGGTTGTGCTGACCAAGTAATTTGCGAAATCTGCCGCGGCAAAAAACTTGCCGACCCCACCACTGGGTCCCTACAATGGGCAAACCGGCATTAGTCCTGGACATAAAATCGGTACTGAATACAATTCGCTGTGATCCCACCGGAAATCGGATTTCTGCTGTTCGCTGACCCAACCCACCTGATAGACGGCACCATTTCCACAATTGACGACCGACGGCAACGTTGATGGACACTGAAACAGTTTGTTCAGTCACCATACTTTCCGCTCAGTCATCTAAAAAATCGATCGCTCTGTTTTATCCGAGAGGATTCGCTCTCAGTTAGAATTGGACTGCGACGGTGACCACCTGACCTAGCGTGCTTGTTGGCAACACTTACTTGTTGGCAACGGCAGAAACAATTGAAACACTTTACTGACAACGTGATTCTCACTTTAGGAGAACCTACTTTGAATCTACGACATCTCGTTAGTGCGACTGCACTGATCCTGTTTTGTGCTACTCCCGTGCTCGCACAAGAAAAGACCGGCGACCTGAAAATCACTTTCAAGCTCAAGGGTGACGCACCCGAATTGGGTAATGTCGACGTTACGACCGACAAACCATTTTGCGGCAAGAAAGATGTCCCCGATCAACGACTGATCGTCAACGAGGACAGCAAAGGCATCAAGAATGTCGTTGTGTATGTCTACACCGGCCGCCGCGGAACCGAGTTGCCGGAGCAGAAACCGCGAAACCACAAGCTCAATTTGGCAAACGAGAGCTGCATGTTCGAACCACATGTCGTGCTGGCTCAAAAGGGCGACACGATCGAAGTTACCAATCCGGACGAAGTGGGTCACAACACGAATTTGGGATTTTTTAATAACGAAGCACAAAACTTCACGATCCCAGCGGGACAATCCAAGACGGTTAAGCTCGAGGAAGCCGAGCCTGCCGTGATCCCAGTGGCTTGCAACATTCACCCTTGGATGCTGGCCCACGTTTTGGTCGTCGACCATCCATTCGCGGGCATCAGCGACGAGAACGGTGTGTTGGAAATCAAGGGACTGCCAGTGGGCGATGAAGTCGTATTCCGCGCATGGCACGAAGTCGGCACGTTCAAGAACGAGATCTACATCGACGGCGAAGAAGAAAAGTGGAGCTCGAACAAGTTTGAACTCGAAATCAAACCTGGCATGAACGATTTGGGTACTGTTGAAGTTCCTGTTGGCGAATTCGATCTGTAAGATTCGCCTTAACGATCCCATTGACAAAGCGGTTGCGAGCTTCGGTTTGCAACCGCTTTTTTGTTTGCATGTGCGATTTTGCATTTGGACGTTATTCGCTTTAGACTGATGCGACCGCTCGATCGCCGCACGGTCTCGCTGTTCTCCTCTTTGAGATTCAGATGATGGATCTAACCAAATGTTTCGTCGCCAGCGCGATGATTCTGATTGTCACATCGGCAACTGCCGCGGCGCAGCAAGGTGATCTGAAGATCACATTCAAGCTAAAGGGGACGCGTCCGCCACCGCAGCGGCCGGTAATCCGCCCCGGAGCTGTTTGCGGAGCCGTGCTGGACGAAACCCTGATCGTCCACCCAGAGAACAACGGCATCAAGAACGTGGTCGTTTACGTCTACACGGGTCGTCGCGGGACACAGTTGCCGCAGCAGCAACCGCCCAAGCGGTTGATCCAATTGACTGGTCGCAACTGCCGGCTCGATCCGCACGTTTTGTTGACGCAGGTTGGCGATACGATTCAATTCGTCAACGCCGATCCGATCGCGTACAGCATCAACTTCGGTTTCTTTAATAACCCACCTCAGGGATTTGTCCTCCCAGTGGGTCAAGGACCACGGATCACACTGGAGGTCCCCGAGCCGGCAGTCTGCCCGATCGCGTGCAACATCCATCCGTGGATCCAAGGATTCGTGCTGGTGGTCGACCATCCGTTTGCCGCCAAAAGCGACGACAAGGGTGTCCTGGAGATCAAAGGCTTGCCCACTGGCAAAACGATCATTTTTCGAGCCTGGCACGAGACAGGAACGTTTCGCAATCAGATTCTCGTCAACGGCATGCCGACAAACTGGATATCGAACAAGTTCGAGGCCGACATTCAACCGGGCATGAACGACTTGGGCATCGTTGAAATCCCGATCGAGGACTTTGACCTTTGACCACGACCGTCATTTTGTTCACGGTCACGCGGTCGGATACGTCCAGGATCCACGGTAAGGACGACGAAGTAATTCGTTCGCCTGATCGTCGCCCACGATCACTTCCTTTTCGCCATCCCACTGAATGCTCCGTCCGAGTTTGTACGAGAGCATTCCTAACAGACTCATATTGGTCGCATCGTGGCCAATTTGAACATCACACTTCGGCTTGCGTCCCGACTGGATGCTATCGATAAAATCGGCCCACAACAAATCGATGCTGTGTCCATCGGGTTCTTTGTGTTGTGCGTCTTGATGGACGATTTGCTGTTTGGCGTCGGATGGATAGAACGTCCAACCATCGCGCCATCCCATATGGAACGTTCCTTTGGTGCCGTAGAAATAGCAGCCAACGGACGCCTTCTCGGCGCCGCTGCCGCCGAACTTGCGGTGTTCCCACGTCGCCGTGAACGAATCGAATTGGTAGGTCGCCACTTGGCTGTCCGGCGCGTCGGTGGTTTGTTCTTTATCGTTCAAGACGGCCGCACCTTTGATCGGCCGACCTCCGGTGCTGAAGACATGTTTGGGATACTTCTCGTCGCTCCACCACAGCACTTGGTCCAGCCAGTGCACGCCCCAATCCCCTAGCGTTCCGTTGGCAAAGTCCAAGAAGTGACGAAACCCGCCGGGATGAATTTTTCGATTAAATGGACGCAGCGGCGCTGGGCCGCAGTACATGTCCCAGTCCAACTGCTCGGGCGGTGCACTGTTGGGCGTCGGCTTCTCGGCACCACCGCGACTGTGGACAAACATGCGTACCATCCCGATGTCACCGGCCCCGCCATCTTTCAAAAATTTCATGCCCGATACGTAATGCGGTCCGATCCGGCGGTGCAATCCAACTTGTACTGTGCGATTGTTGGCCCGCGCGGCACCGACCATCGCGCGACTTTCGCCGATCGTGTGACCAGTTGGTTTTTCGACAAAGATGTGAGCTCCTTTTTCGATCGCCAAGATCGTGTTCAACGCATGCCAGTGATCAGGTGTGGCAACGATCGCAATGTCGATTTGTTCTTTGTCCAACAGTTCACGAAAATCGGTATAGGTTTTCGGCTGTTCCCCGGACAAATCATTGACCTCCTCGGCCGCGATCTCCAACTTGTCCTGGTCGACATCACACAACGCAACGCATTTCGCATTGCCTGCGGCCAATGCCTCCTTGAGGATATTCATTCCCCACCAGCCACTGCCGATCAACGCCGTGCGATACTTTTTGCCCTTGGACTGAGCATGAACGGCCGGCGCGCCGGTGATCAGGGTGCCCGCCGCAGCGGCCTGGAGAAATTGACGTCGTTTTACGGGCATATCAGAAAGAACCTTGTCTAAATGGATTGCGGTTGCTGAGGATTATATGCCAATCAAGATCCGTCGGTGCCATGTAAATTCACCGAACATCGACCGCAACCAATTCGCCATCGGCACTGCGGCAAAAAATACGACCACCCGATAGCACGGGACTGGTCCAACACTTTCCCTCCAACACCGAATGGCTCGCGGCGATAACGAAAGAATCGGCCGCCGCATTGCCAACGACCAGTTCGCCTGATTGAGTCAGCACGATCAATCGGTCACCAGCCGCCGTCAGTCCGCCGGGGTGAAACGACGAATCGCTCCAATTCACATCACCCGTTTTCCAGTCCACACATCGCAACTGCGTACCCGCGTCGACATCACCGTGGATTCCGAACAGCATTCCGTTGATCAAAACCGAAGTGCTGATTTGGTTCTGCATCTCCTTGTTTTTCCAACGCACTGTCGGCTCGGAGCCTTGAATGTCCAATAAAGCGCTGCCTCGGTTGTACCCCGATGACAAAAACACCTGATCATCGACCACGATTGGATCGGCCGCGTTGCAACCGAAGGTCGTCAGCCAGCGTTGACGCCAGATTTCTTGGCCCGTGTGTGCGTTGACACAGAC
>JABDKS010000793.1 GCA_013002105.1 Pirellulaceae bacterium
GGTGACGCTGACCCTTGTAGACGAAATCGACGCAAGTCGCGGCGACATGATCGTGCGGCCGGGGATGGTGCCCCGCAGTTGGAGTTAAACGAGATCGGCCGCGTGAGCGTTGAATTGAGTGCCCCAATCCATTTCGACGCTTATCGACGCAATCGCGGTACGGGTGCGTTTATCGTGGTCGATCGTATTACCAATGCGACGGTTGCGGCCGGCATGATATTGGACAAATCCGGTGACGGCACTCCGACTTCCGTTTGGGATGACGAGGAATCGCAATCCGACGGCGACGGCGTTGATGTATCGGCTGTCGAATCCAAGGAACGCGCCGCGCGTTTCGGTCAGCAACCCGCAACCGTGTTGCTGACAGGATTGACCGGCAGTGGCAAAACATCGATCGGCCATGCGATCGAGCGAAAGCTGTTTGATCAAGGTCGGGCGGTAGCCATGATTGATGGCGAATCGGTGCGTCGTGGATTGAGTCGTGATCTTGGATTCAGTGCCAATGACCGCAGCGAAAACCTTCGCCGTAGCGGACACCTCGCCCATGCGTTGAACGACGCGGGATTGATCTGCATCGCATCGTTTGTGGCGCCGGCCGAGGGTGTGCGACAAAAGGTTGCCAAGCTGATTGGCGCCGATCGGTTTTTAGTCATTCACATTGCAACGCCGGTTGATGTCTGTCGACAACGCGACACCAAGGGCCAGTACGCAAAGGCCGATGCGGGTGAATTATTGAACTTCCCAGGCGTCACAGCGGAATACGAATCTCCTGTTGATCCGGATTTGGTCGTTGATGCTGCCCAGCAAAGTGTCGATGAATGTGCCGACGCTGTGATCGAACTGTTGCGAGACAAAGGCATCATTAAGTAGCGACCTGCACGCGTGGGACAGGAATTCGCAAGATCGACGTCGACACATGTTTGTCGTCACTGATCGCGAACTGAATCAATAGGAGATTGGTACCTTGGCGGAATTGACCGTTGCTGTTCGGCTTGATGCGATGCAAATGCCACTGAAACGGGCATTGCAAACTGCGGCGCGATTGGGGGCGACTGCAATCGAACTGGACGCGCGAAATGCCGTCAAGCCGGGCGAAATGACCGATACCGGATTGAGGCAATTGCGCAAATTGCTGGACGATTACAATCTACGCGTTGCCGCACTGCGGTTCCAAACACGCCGCGGCTACGACAATCTGCAAGACCTCGATCGGCGCGTCGATGCAACCAAATCGGCGATGCGACTGGCTTACAAGCTCGGTAGTCCAGTTGTCGTGAACCAATTGGGCTTGGTGCCCGAGTCGACCGAAGACGCCCGCTGGTCATCCTTTCAATCGGTTATTGAAGACCTGGGTCGCTACGGTGCCCGTGTTGGCGCATTTTTAGCTGCCGAAACCGGGGCGGAATCGGGCGAAACCCTGGCTGCTTTTCTGGGAGATTCCGAAGACGCGTTCATCGCCGTCGCGTTGAATCCAGGTCAGTTAATTATCAACCGTCACAGTGTGCCCGATGCGATCACTGCGTTAAAGGATCGCGTTGTGTTGGTCTACGCGGTCGATGGCGTTTTGGACCTGGCAGCTGGCCGCGGCATTTCGGTTCCGTTGGGTCAAGGGACAGCCGATTTTCCGCAGCTGATCGGAATGCTGGAGGATATCCAATATCGTGGCGCTTTCGTCGTCGGCCGTCCTGATTCGACGTTGGACGAACTACAGCAGGGCATCGAGTACCTGCGCAATCTTTAGTCGGCGGCGTCCACCCGTCGTTCGTCTGCACACGCTATAAATTGGATCGCAGGACGGAACCTGTCCAGGCAACGTCCCGCCACGACAGGTCCTGCTCCTGCGGTCGACCCAACTCCCTTTGAGACGAAAGCACTTTCGTCATTTCGCCTTTCGGATCCGCGTATGTTTTGTCGCTGGTTATTCGTCCCGTCTCACATCGTTGCAGTTTTATTGATCGCAACAACGGTGTCTCATGCTCAAGACACCGGTGATACGGATGTGCAAAAGGGCCCGCTGTACGGA
>JABDKS010000799.1 GCA_013002105.1 Pirellulaceae bacterium
CGTACGAAGTTGCCAGCCTACTCTGGTTCGACCAACATTTGAAAGGGACGATTGAATTCCCAAGAACGCCTCTAACAGAATTAGAACTTCAAACCCGCGACGGCGTGCCCACCTTGACGATTCAAACTGACAATTCGCAACCGGTTCGGTCGATCGACGTATTCTATACACACGATGGCAAAGCGAATGAAACGGCATCCGATCATGATGACGTGATCAACCGTTTTTGGCGGCATAGCGCACCGAATCGCCGCGGAGATGTCTGGAAGGCAAAGCTACCGCTCCGCAGTGTCGATAAACCGCTCTGGGTCTACGCCAACGTGCGATATGAGCTGAACGAGCCAGTTTCGGGGGCTGGGTACTACTATCGAATCTATTTGGCGAGTCAATTCAACGTTTCCTCATTGTTACAAAAGGTGACGCCCGAGCAATTGAAGTCGGCAGGTGCGAAAAGCTCGTCTGATCGTTTGTTGATGATCGAACCGTTCAATCAGGGGTGGCAGAAGGAATGGTTTTCTTATACGCCAGATACCTGGCCACGTGCGACGCACAAGGTCGGCGACGACCAGTGGCGGGCACCGGATCAGGCAAGCCTTGCATTGCAGGTCCGCTGCAGCGAGCCGAATCAGTTGGTCGTCATGATTGATGGTTTCGCGGCAGTCGTGGACCTTCAACAACCAGGTCAGTGGCAAGACATCGTTCTGAACGCGAGTGATTTTAGAAACCTGATCGACGAATCGATTCCGGGCTTTGACAACATTCGTGAATTAAAACTCAGTGACGCCGAGCGATTGAACCCGGCGCGTGGCGATACGACCAAGTCCCGCATGGTGGGCAAGGCGTGGCGTGGTTCGGATCCCGAGTTTCAAAATCTTCGATGGGTGACGACACAATAGGAAGTGCGAGTTCCCGCGGGTCGACATCCCTACTAGCACCCGGCACGACTTCGCGATCACCTGAATCTACTGTTAATCGAAATCCTGTTTTAACCATACATCAGGCGGCGTGATTACTACCGATGGCTCGATCTAAGAAAACAGCTTCTAAGCCTACGATGGCGGACGTGGCGGATAAACTGGCGCTCTACGAGACGTCCGTTCAGATGCCTGACCACGAAGTCGCGTTTTTTGAACAAGCCTATCGTGATGTTCGACAGCGAAAGCCACTTTCTCTCTGCGAAGATTTTTGCGGCACGTTTGCTGTTAGTTGCCAATGGGTCCGATCCAACGAGAACCGGACGGCAATCGGAATCGATACTTGCGAAACAACATTGCAGTGGGGCCGCGCGCACAATCTATCACGACTGAGCGACGAACAACAAAAACGCATCACCCTTTTGCAGCAGGATGTTCGCAACGCAATCTCGCAACGAGTTGACATTCTCGCCGCGCAGAACTTTTCGTTTTACTTTTTCAGGACGCGCGGGGAACTGATCGACTACTTTCGCAAAGCGATCACCAAATTAACTGACGACGGTATTATGGTGATTGACATGATGGGTGGCGCAGAGTGTCGCATCGAAGGCCTCAGTCACACACAATCGATCGGCGAGGGAAAAGACGGCTTCAAATACCAATGGAAACAGGTTTCATACAACCCAATTACCTCTGATGCCTGCTGTTCGATCAGTTTCTCGTTCCCAGACGGTAGCCGGATTCGCGACGCGTTCGTTTATCACTGGCGACTCTGGGGGATTGCCGAAGTGCGAGAGATCCTGGCGGAAGTCGGTTTTAGCGAAACACATGTCTATTGGGCGATCGACGATGAGTTTGACTCCGATCGTGACGGCGGTTGGGAACGTCGTCACAGTGCGCCCAGCGATGCCAGTTGGACCTGTTATTTGGTGGCGGTTCGATAGCGTCGTTGGCGGTGATCGTGAATCGATGTCGCAGTTCGATTTTACCTGTGCGGCCGGTTTTGCGGCGACGGGCTTGCTGATCCGAGTGGTCGCACAAAATTGCGTCAGAACGGGGCCGACGTCGGCCAACCGACCCAACGACGGGGCGCTGTATAATCGAGGAGGTTGATCGTTCATCTCTCACGAATGGATAAATGCATGTGTTGCTTTTCTCGCCCGGTCAAGTCCGTCTCGGACACGAGTATCTTTGCCAGGTTAGCCGGTAAGGGCTGGCAATACCTTGTGTACAACATGACGTTTCAAGCCAGCGAAGACTTGGCAATGATATTGCCGATTCCCACCAAGAAGAACCTCGGCGAAGCGGCAGTCAAGTTCATTAGCTTGGAGAACTACCCCGATTTTTTCGATGACATGCGTTTGGGGTTCCCTGTGCCAGTGTCTCGAGGCAAAGCCGGCGGGTTTGCGGCGGAAGGAGTCGATTCTGCACTCACATTGGAAGTCGTGGATGTCGGTGCATTCGAAGCATCGTTCGTTCCGACAGTGAAAGACTTCGGCCGACTTGATGAACGATTCCGATTGGGCGAGGGCACGTGGGATTCGATTCCAAAATACAAAGACTACGGATTTGCGGTTTTTAAATTAAAGCAAGACGATCACAAAGTTCACCCGATGGCGTTTCAGTTTGCATCCTCGATCGGATGGCGATTGTTCTTTCCCACTGTTCACATTCACGACGGCAAGGTTCACCGAGACGCTAAGTTTGACCACGCGTTGTACTGTCAATTGCGAGATGTGGATTACCGACACGCACGCGAGTGGACCGAATCAACGCAGCCGGCATCACTCTTTCTAGACATGAACAAGTCAGGTGACTTGGTCCAGGCAGACGACCACTGCTATCGGCGGTTGCTCAAGGGCACAATGAGAAACGTTGATATTTTGGTCTAGAACCTTTTTGGCAATTTCTGTCGATCGCGACGTGCTCTATCGCGATGTTGCCAGGACAGGCCTGACCTGCAAACGACCGATACCATTCGTAAAAATGTCCTAGCGTTTTCGTTTTGAGTTCACTGTCAAGCAGGATCATCCAACGCGGATACATCTGTGTGACTGTGGCGATCAACACCAAACTTCGGTGCCGGCCAGGAATTTGGTGCCAGAGAGTTCCATTCGGCCGAGTCGTCGCGTTAGACTTTGACAAACCGCGCCGCTGCAGGTCACTGTCGCAATGGCGATATTCGCGGAGGAACCATCCGCTCATGTTGACAACCATCCTTTAAAGCGGGACGTCCGCGAGCACAATCAATCTGGCCGACGCACAATGTTGATGCTCTCGGAATCATTTCAAGTTGCTCTTGATTTGCTCGTGCAAATCACCGGCGACGGTGGCGGACACCGCCCGTCGATTGTTCAATATGTTGTGGCCGCTGGCATGTGGTTGTGGCTGCTGTTGATTTCGCAACTCAAATACAAGCCCACTCGGCGTGCTCACGAGTCGCTGTTGCAGCTGGGATTCGCGTTTGCACTCACGCGCGAACTGCTGATGATCACGATTAAGGTGTGCGAAGCGTACGGGTTAGTCAGCCCGGATCATTTGCACATCGTATTTCCTCCCGCCGAGCACACCTTAACTGACTTGTCCGGGTTCATTCTTGCCGGCGCCTATATTCAATACCTTTCGGGACAACAGTTGTTTGCCCGCAGGTACATGCTTTTCAGTTCGTCCAGTGTCATACTGGTTTACCTGGCGACGTTCTGGTGGTGGGGCGGATACATCTCCGCCAATCCGCATTCGAAGTTCGGTCAGACATGGTGTGATTGGCTATTTCACAGCAACTCATCCATCTGGCTTGCCATCGCGATTGTCTATCTGTGGAGGAATGCATCGGGAAAAATTCGCAATCACGTCTGTCTGGCGTTAGGGCTATTTTTTCTTGTCACGTTCCTGAAGATTCCCGACATGGCGACGGACGAAGTCTATGAGGGAATTATTGCGCCGATCCGTCATGCCATGTATCTGCTTGCCGTCCCGATTCTAGGTTTTGTATATGTACGCGAACATGCAGCCGATCTGCTTGCTGGATTCGAGTCCTTGGAAGACCGAGTGGCTCAGCGCACTGTAAAGCTGCGGCAGGCGATCGTCGACGCTGAGTCGGCAAGTCGAGCCAAGAGTGAGTTCTTGGCCAATATGAGTCACGAACTTCGCACTCCGCTCAACGCGATCATCGGTTACAGCGAAATGCTAAAAGAAGATTTCTCTGACTCCGGACAAAGCGAGACCGTGTCGGACTTGGAAAACATACGCGGTGCTGGTTGCCACCTGCTGGGACTGATCAACGACGTGTTGGATCTGTCCAAAATCGAAGCCGGAAAGATGGAGGTGTATGCCGAGGAGTTTGACCTGAATCTTTTCTTTGACGAAGTGGTGGCGACGGTGAAGCCACTGATCGACAAGAAAGACAACGAACTGGCTGTTGAGTGCGAAGGAAATCTCGGACTGGCCCGCTCGGATCGCACCAAACTCCGGCAGATTCTGTTCAATCTGTTAAGTAATGCGGCGAAGTTTACCGAGGAAGGGCTGATCACATTGACAGCAAAACGGATCCATGCAGCCGGACGAGACCTATTAGAGTTCCGCGTCGCCGATACCGGGATTGGAATGACGACCGAACAACAAAAGTCGATATTCGAATCCTTCACGCAAGCCGAAGGTTCCACGACACGCCGGTTCGGCGGAACGGGACTCGGCCTGACGATCACGAAGCATTTTTGCGAGATGCTCGATGGGCATTTGTCCGTTAAAAGCGAACCCGGCGAAGGCAGTCAATTTGTTGTACGCGTTCCTATTCTCCATGGCGAATCCGTTCCCGGCACCGCGTGATATGACTGCCAAGCCGTGACGTCACACCTGGCATCTGTTCCAGCAGATGATCGATTCTCGGTTCGGCGACCGTGCTACAATTCCTTTGACTCCACCACATCCCCACGATGTTACCCAGGGCGACAAGGATGACTGACTCCACGGACTCCGCATTGGCGGCAATGCGAAAGATGTCACCGCGGCGGAATACAACCCACGCCGATAACGTTGATCAATTGGTTTCGGAGCAATTGATTCACTTTGGTATCGATCCCAACACTCAACACGGTAATGCTCTCGCCGGTCTAGCCCAGCGGTTGTATCAGGCGGGCGCCGATGCCGATCTACTCTGGCGATTGACGCAACAGTCGATCGAGGGACTCGATCGATCAGATCGAATCGCGTATTTCAACGCCAAGAAATTCCTATCGTTTCAAACGGCGAAACTACTCGATACGCTGCAACACCCCTTTCGCGGCAGCTATCAATCGCTGGATCTGGATTATTCCACGCAGACGGCCAAGGGTCCCTACGCCGTCTTTGATAACGTGACCGCTATCTTTTCGGCGACTCCGGTGATCGCGCGCACTGCGACCTATATCTATGCCTGCGCCGAATGGATCGAAGATGCGTTTCAGGGAAAGGAACTGTTGCTGGAAATTTATTCGCGACTTCTTAATCCAACATCTGTTTCTCTGGCAAACTTCATCGTCGACATCGAAGCCGGCCCGTACGCGACGGAATATTTTGCCTGGAACTTTAACAGCGGGATGGCCGCGATCGATGGCGTCTTGTCTCACGTCTTAGGTCGCGACGATGTTTTGATCAGCAGTCGCAATATCTATGGTGGCGCCCACCAACTGATTCATGACTGGTATGCCAAACCATCAAATTTACGGATCGGCGTCGAGTCGTTCGCCGGATACGGGGTGGATGAATTCAGTCAGTGTTGGGACGAAGTGAAACAGAAGTACGCCGATCGGTTTGCTGAAGGTCGCAAAGCGTACGTCTATCTGGAGTCGCCATGTAATCCTCATGGTTACACATTGGACGTACCAGGTATTTGTCGTGCTGCGCACGCTGCGGGATTGCGAGTCATCCTGGACGCTACAGTGGGTACGCCGTTTTTGATCCAGCCTCTGCAGAGGGAAAATCCTGACGAACGACCGGATTTTGTCATTCACAGCTACACCAAAGACCTATCTGGAGCGGGTTCGACGATCGCCGGCGTCGTCATCGGTCGAAACCACGACATGTTTATTCCCAAAGGGCAGTCTGCCGGTGGCGTCGCATGGAATGAGACGATGTTCTGGAATGTTTATTACGTCAAAGGCGCGTTCCTGAACGCGGATACTGCATTCGAGGTCATACAGGGCATGCGCACGTTGGGAGTTCGGATGTTGAATAAGTGCATCAATACAGAAATACTCGCACGGTTTTTCGATGCTCACCCCAGCATTCACGTTCATTGCAATGCATTGCACGACAATGAGAATTCACGGCTACGTCAAGACCTGCTGTTTCTCGGGCTACCAGCCCCACTGTTCACGATGGATATCGACGGTGTGCCGCCGGAAGTCTTTCAGCGTTTCTTTGACTCGTTGGAACCAATGTTCGCGCACATGATCAGCCTGGGGCAGTCCAACACAATCATCAGTTGTCCTGCACTGACAACTCACAGCGAACTAGATCAAGCTGCCTTGGCGGCCAGTGGGATTGTGCCGACGACCATGCGTTTGGCAATCGGTAATGAGGACCCGAAAGATCTGATTGCACATTTCATTCAGGCAGCACGATTGGCGATCGAGCCGCACGTGCCGGGTTTTGTTGACCAGTTTTTGGGTGCGGACGAAATCGATCAACTGGTTCACGACAGCTACGTCGACGGACACCGCCGGTACATCGAGTCGAAAGCCCCCATGGCGCAACACCTGGCTTGAGTTGGGCATCTCAATGTGGCGAATAGCCGCACCAGGGATGTTAATCGTCTAATGGAATCTCGTTGACGGTGTAGTACGCACTGGTGTGAAGGAGCGATTCGCCGTCGGCGGATCGCATCTTGTTAAGATCAAAATCGTGAATGTGGCTCGGAACAATTTTGTCCAAATAGATCCGCACTTGTGTTGCATCATCCGAGACAACGGCTTTTCGCACCGTCGGCGTCGTAGGATCGACTTCCGGGCTCCCGTAAAATGCAGCGTAAATGTGCGTGTAGGTCCCCAACTGGTAAGTGCTCGCCTGGGCAGCAAGCTGTCGGTCGACCGGCTTGGTAAAATCAATGGCGAACCCATCCGGCTGGATCTTGATCTCTTTGATCTCGAAAGGCATTGCGCCGGTCCAGTCGATTCTCTGTAACGCAAAGGGCTCTTGCCCCCGAACTGGCCATTGTGAATTTGTGGTAAACCCACCGGCGATCAACTGGCCTTGCGGCGAAAACTGCACGTTCATGATCCCTGTCGCCAAGCCTTCGCGAAATGGGTAGCAAGCTCCCTGCCACACTCCATTGATTTCCTCGGTCGTCGCCCGCATCACAACACTGAGCGTGTAGTCCCCGACGAATATTTGGTTTTCGAACGGCCCGAATTTTCCGTTGGTTTGATTCAACGTGAAACCGGAAATCGATCGTCCCATTTTGATATACGGGAACTTCACCGCCGGCGGTACCAGCTGCTTGACCCGCTTGAGTTCTACATCGAAGCGAGACTGCGTATTCGGTTCGACATCGGGTGCTGTCATTCCTTTGGCGTACGGATACCAGTTGTAGCTAGCCGGATGTCCTAAGAAACCGCCCGGCTTGAGATGTTTCAATGAACAGCACCCGTTCCAGGGGCCCTGGCTCTCGGTACAGAACATGATGCCTTGCGAGTTTTGTCCGACGCCCGCGGGACTTCGAAGACCGCTGCAGACCGGGATCGTCTTACCGTCCGGGGTGACTTTTAGACACCAACCGCGAAACAGTTGCCGCGAGTGATAGGAACCTGTGAGTCCGAGCGCCACCCAAATATTACCTTCGCGATCAAACTTCGATCCGAACGCGAACTCGTGTCCTTCGGCGTAACCCCAGGCATTGCTGATCGTTTCATATCGATCTGCAACTTCATCGTTGTTCGTATCCGAAATTTTCGTGACTTCGCCAAACTGGGTCGCAAAAATATCACCATCGCGATTGTCCAAACCAAAAATCTCGTCCTGTCCGGTGGCGAACAAGTGATAACTTGGCCCCGGTTCTGGATCGAAAGCGCCGTCGACAAAATAGATATCGCCCCGCCGCGTGCCGACGGCCAGACGCCCGTCGGGCAGCACATCAAAACTGCCCGCCCGCATGGGGACGCCGCCGGGGATCGGAATGTCAACAATCGCGTAGTAATCGGCTTCTCTTTCAGCCGTACCCCACATCTCTCCCAACTCTTCGCCTCTCGCCACGCTCGCGACGCAGGCAGCAATCAACGCGGCAACGACCGATGCAACGCCGACCCGTGAAGCGGCTGACGTCTGGCCCGACGCGTTTCTGTCGGCTCTGCTCATTACCATTTGTATTCCAGTGTCAGAGTCGATCGTCCGCGTGGAATTCGCAAAGGAATCAGCAATTCATCCTGATCCCCCTTCCTCACTTGGCCACGATGATCGGATGTGATTTTGATCGAAAGGTTCTGCACGCGAAACTCACGATCCGATTGTGTCCGTACCTGTCGCACATTTTTGCCAGCGGCGGCTCGAAAGAAACATTCGGGCTG
The DNA here is from genome assembly GCA_013002105.1 of Pirellulaceae bacterium. The sequence continues at coordinate 8,453 of JABDKS010000799.1, forward strand.
TGGTTCAGGCGCGTCGAATGTGAACCGGCGCAGAAAATAAGCCTGATCCTTTTCGTCCCTACGGTCTTCGAAAAACTCTTCGATCTTGACATCGCCGTAGCGATACATCCACGTCGGACGTCGCTGATCGTCTAGATAATATCCTTTGAACAGATAGCCGTGATCCTGAGGAAAGAGGTAGTCTGCTTTTCGTTTATAAGGCCAGTTGTCGTCCATCGATTCCAACCGATGAAAGGGAATTCCATCTGGGAACTCGATTCGGTCGCGTCCGCGTGCCCGAAAACTGCCATGGTCGATGTTGACGAACTCGTCTTTCCAAATCAGTCGCAGGTTCATCTGTTCAGAGTCAAATGCGAGGTTCAGTCGTTCCGGATACCCGACTCCGATTCCGCGATAACCTGCTGTCCCGCGGCCACGGCACATTTCAGCGACGTTCGTCACCCGTAGTTCTTTTGCCTGGCGAGACAGTCCAACGGGGTTCTTGGCACGTTGACCATCACTCAAATAGACCCAAATCGATTCAATCTGTTTTTTTACGTCGCCGCCCAACAATTCCTTTTTAAACACGTGTCCGTCCGGCCAGGCACTCGGCATGATCGTCCCGATGCGAAAACGATTGGGTTTTAACATGAACCAATAGAACCAATCCTTTTGCAGCCGCTGTGTCGTATCGATGATGTCCAACGCACCCGGTCCGATCGCCCGCTGACCGTTGAAATCGTGGCATGCGATGCAGCTAAATCCTTTCGCACCGACAAGTTCTCTTCCGGCTTCCTTGAATGTGGCAACATCCTCAATTTTGTCAAACACGACCGGCATGATCTGATCGACTCGTCGAAACAGTTCAGGCAAGTGTCCCACGTTCTGATTACCAAACCGCGGCATCCTGGTGTTCAAGTACGGACGTCGTCGAGCGTCTTGATGCAGCACGGTCACCAACTCGTTTTGCTGTAGCTTTGCACCGACATGATCCAGCGGCGGCGGGATCCGACCGTCATTGCCAAGTTCCGGCCGCGTCCCAGTGAAAAGATGATTCCGTTCCGGAGGTACTCCGCCCAGTGTTCCGCGATCGTGGCAAGCAATGCATCTAAACGTCACCAGAGTTTTGTCGATCGTCTCACTGTCGGTGAGCGCCAGGGAGTCGATTTGTGGCACCACGTCGCGGATCAGTTGTCGTTGTTTTGGTGTTAATGCAAACCGGGGCCATTCTCCTGCTTCGTCGCTCAGACAACCTTTGTCGACGTTGGTCTGAGCGAGTGGGAGTATCCGAGCCGCCACCAGTGACGGATCAACGCCTACATCGTCATGACAGGCAACGCATCCCATCGCGGCAAAGTTGCGCTCGCCTGCGGCGACCTGCGACCGATCTGTCGGGTAGGGTTCGTCCACTGCGATCGGGGTCTTGGAGATCGAGAGCATCCCCGCACGGATAGCCTGCCTGGGAAAGCCTGGTCCCTCCATTTCTAGTTTCAGACTCGGTTCGCGTCCCGTGTGATAATACGTCAACCGAATCGAATTCCATCCCTCGTTGACATTCACGGTGCCCGTCACATTCTTTACACCGCGTCGGTTGCTGGCGACCAGCTTGATTGCAGCGACATCATTGATTCGCAATTCACCCCCGTTCAGCGTTGCCCAGAACTGATACTCGCCTGGCTCGCTGACGCTCAAAAACCCCTCGTAAACGATGGCACTGTTGTGTTGGAGTTTCTGGATATTCGCCAGTTCAAAATCGTCCACCAACCCAGCCATCACTTTGTCGGTATTCTGATCGAGCCCTTCCCAAACTTTGCCACGGTACAGGGTGTAATTCAGATGCCCTGGCACTCGAGTTTCGCGAAGCAGGTAGCTGGCAATTTGCTCGATTTGCAAGCGCGGCAATCGCAAATCGGGCATGCGTCCACTCGGTCGCGTGACGTGTGGTCGCTCAATAAAGTCGACAAGACTACCGAAACTGTACTTCTGCTCTAAGGCACCCAGCGGGACTGACGATTCAGTCAGCAGTTCGACGGCCTCTTTATTACGTGGTGGATGACAGGCCGCACACCCGACAGAATGGAAAAGAAGTTCGCCCTTTTCGGCAGCAACCGCATCGATGCCGGTCACGCGGAATGGTGATGACCGGTCCCGCGACAACAGGAACTGAACAATCGACTCGGCGACCTGTTGACGCTCTACCACGTCGGCTCCCCGAATGACATCAGGCATGGTCGTGCCCGGTTTCACTTTGTGCGGCGATCGAAGGAACCGAGTTAGATAATAGGGATTCACTCGCTGGGAAATACTTTTAAGCCGAGGAGCCTGCTTGGACGCTTGCAGCAGGGCACTGTCGGAACGATGACAGGAGATGCAATTCAGCTCTTCGATCAGTTGTAACCCGCGCAACTTGTCTGCCAGTCCTGGGGGTGGATCCGCGACTGAATTTGTGGATGCACGTGTGCCGCGATCGATTGGATCATCCGCATCGATCTGTTGCGATAAGCCGATCAACAGGATGGCGGCAGATAAGATGAACGGGCGTAAAATTCTGAGCACTGGCAACGGTCCGTGAACTGAATAGTATCGGAGCATCCGATTGACAAGACGTGATGGATTCTACATCCGCATCCGGGCATCGCTGATCGATCGCTTGCTGGGCGGCATCCGGCAAGTCTGGCCTGTGAACCGCTTGCCCACGGGACGCATAGGGGGTGGCGCGCCCGGCAGCGATGCCCCACCAAATTACTCGGCGCCGCTTTCGACCTTCACGTACAATTCCTCGGGACGAACCGGCTTGGACAGATAGTCATCCATGCCGGCCTCGAGACAAACGTTGAGATCACCTTCCATCGCGTTCGCGGTCATCGCAACAATACGGATGTGTTCACCGGTAGCTTGTTCACGCTTACGGATTTCTCGCGTGGCCTCCAAACCGTCCATCACTGGCATCAGCATGTCCATTAGCACGACATCAAACTTTTCAGCGTCAGAGCCGTACAAAGCATCGATCGCTTCACTTCCGTCTTTGGCAACGCGAACGGTGTGTCCGCGTTTTTCGAGCATCGTTGAAGCGACTTTCTGGTTGACCAACCCGTCCTCGACAAGTAGTACGTGGGCGGGCGTGCTTGCGGGAGGGATTTCGGGAGAATCGGTAGGGGTTGGCATCGCTGATGTCGTCTCGTCGAGCGTTTTGGTGAGGGCTTCCAGCATAACCGATTGCTTCACCGGTTTCGGGATACATCTTTGAATATCTAGCTGCTCGGCTCTCAGGCTGTCGTTTGCTCCGATCGCCGTTGTTAAAAGCATCACTTTTGTCGACGCGATGTTCTGATTGGGATTTTCCCGAATATGCTGCGCCATCGCCCAGCCATCCATCCCGGGCATCACCGCGTCGGCAATGACGAGATGGTAGGAATTTCCCGCGTTTGATGCCTCCTGCAGTTCCTTGACCGCGTTTGCAGCGTCGGCGATGGCGGTCGTCGTCACGCCCCACCGGTCGAGCATGACCTGGAGTACCCGGCGGTGGGTTTCATTATTCGCGACCACTAGTAAACGCTGATTTTTGAGCGACGGCGAAACCGCAAGGGGTTTGATTGCCGACGTCTTGCCAAGGCGGACGACGAAATGGAATGTGCTACCTTCCCCTTCGGTGCTTTCGACCCAAATTTTTCCGTCCATCATCTCGACCAGGCGACGCGAGATCGTTAGACCCAACCCGGTTCCTCCAAACCGCCGCGTCGTCGTGCTGTCGGCTTGGCTGAACATTTCGAAGACGCGTGCCTGTTTCTCTTGGGGGATGCCGATACCGGTATCACTTACCGAGACGTGCAACAACAATTCGTCGTCGCGTTGTGATTGGACATTTGCGGAAACGATGACTTCTCCTTGCTCGGTAAACTTGATTGCGTTTCCTGTCAGATTCATCACGATCTGTCGCAGTCTAGTCGGGTCGCCAACGAGCGCATCGGGCACATCTGCAGAAATGTCGCATGTCAGTTCCAATCCCTTTGCAGCCGAATGATTCGCTATCGTCAAGAGGGTGTCGCCCAATGTTTCTCGCAAGCTGAACGGCACCGATTCGAGATCCAGCTTGCCCGCTTCGATCTTGGAAAAATCTAAGATGTCGTTCAAGAGTTGCATCAGGGCACCGGCCGATTGCTGCACGATGTGCTGGTAGTCACGTTGTTCATCCGTCAACTTAGTACTCAACAGGACATCAGTCATACCAAGGATGCCATTCATCGGAGTCCGGATTTCGTGGCTCATCGATGCGAGGAATTCGCTTTTGGCATAATTCGCTGCTTCGGCCTTTTCCTCTGCCTGCAACGCAATATTTTTTAGCTCTCGCAGCGGACGGTAGACAAACAATCGCGTCACAAGGACGGAGGTCGCCGACACCGCCAGGCACATGATCAAGCCAAGTGCGAGGGCCGACAGCGTGTTGCGGCGAATCACGTCCAAAATCGCGCGGCGCGACATCACTAAATTGACTTGACCAATCACTGGTCCGTTATATCGGACATCCGCACTAGCCTGAGCGAACTTGGACGTGTCGGAGTAGTCAGCTAATCCTCTTTCCGGAAGACTGTCTTGGGATTGAGCCGCAAGAACCTCGGTCCCGTCAGTCACTTCGACGTAAGCGATTTCGGTATTTGTCAGGCTGGCGCGCAGAATGTCATCAATGCTCAAGTCGTCGACATTCCAGACCGCTCTCGCCGTACTGGTGGCGATCGAAGTGACGTTTCGATCCGCTTCGTCGCGAATCCGGCCGTCAAATTGGGCTACAGCAATCACCGCCGTCGCAACTGCAAACAGTGCGAGTGTCGTCAGAATCGTCACGACCAAGGCAATGATGTAACGCACGGTGATGCCGCGTTCACCGGCTTGCAGTGCTTGATCATCAACGGTCTGCCGTACGTCGGTCATTCGCGTTGTCCCGCGTCTTTCTTTATGGCATCAAGATCGCTTGATCGCGTTGTCGGGGGCTCAGTTGATTCAATGGCATTGGACAGAACCCGGGGGTCAAAACGGTACGATGACATTTCAGGGTCATGGACGCGCGAAAATTGACGAAAGTCCGTTCGTTCCCAGGCAGTTCTGTTCAACTGACTCAGAAAGGTGTCAATGTTATCCCTGGTAACCAGAATCATGGGAGAAGCATAGTGTTTTGGTAGTTGAGAGGGGTCGACACCTCGAAAAAAATCATGCAATAGCACTGCGACCCACCCACCCTCCATGAAGTGCCCGCCGACGGATGCAGCCAGGGTTCCCTCTTGAATCAGCTTAATCGCTTGAGGCGTAGCATCCACGCCTCCTATGACCACATCACGTCCTGGTATTCGCTCCAGATCCCGCATGGCTTCGATGGCACCGGTTGCCATATGGTCACTAGCCGTCCAAATCACAGCCGCGTCAGGATAACGCCGTTGTAGTACACGACAGCGTTTTCTTGCGAGTTCCAAATCCCAATCAGCCGCGACGACCTGATCCAGCGCTGCTTCGTCAGAACGTCTGGCAATCGCGTCTCGCAAACCGGCAAGACGTTGGATGGACGCGTTGTGTGATACGACTCCGTTGAGACCGATGACGTGGACGCGCCCGTCCGGCGCGATTCGACTGGAATCTTTTCTCGCTTCATCAATCAAGGTATCTGCAAGCAATTGTCCAGCGCGAAAATCATCCGGGAGCATCTCGCCGATCCAGGATTTTAGAATGGCTCGTGGCTCGCCGACCTTCTGCTGTTCATCATCTGTCAGCCCCGAGTTGACCAGGAAGACCGGCATGTTGTGGCGATCGGCGACCGCTAAGATATTCGCTCCATTTCGCTTGAAGCTTTGAACGACGATCGCATCCGGCTTGTTCGCTGATTCGCACGTCCGTCGGACCTGCGACTCCATGCGATTACGGTTGCCATCGGCAAAAACAACATCCACTTCGATCTGCAAATCATTTGCTGCTTGGCGCATGAAATCGATGAAGAGATTCCAGAATGGATTCTCTGGCCCACTGCCTGTAAACACAACAACGCGGTGCGTAGAGGGCGCGTCGATTGAATCATCGCCAAAAACTTGATTGGATCCCAAACACCAAGTCAGCAACAACACCATCACCGTCAAGCGGCCAGCGGCTACCAAACGAACAGCGCGCCACGTCGTCGCAAAGATAGTTGCGTTTGAACAGAATGCCAACCCGAACCCCTGTCGTTGGAGTTTGTCCAGATAACCGCAGTATCACATTATCATCCTCCAATGCACATGCGCGGTCAACTGAAAGGGAAAGATATAGCCCAGTCGGTCGAATTCTACCCCCCGGTGCGAACGCTTGAATCTACCGCATGGAGCAAAAGTACAGTCGGACTGAAACGCGTTCGTGATTGCGTCTGTGATACGCAACTGACAAAGATCGGCTGGTGATACGTCCATGGGATCTGGTTGGACAGCGCCGCTATGGAATCAGAACGCTGTGTTTTCACCTCACGATAGCCGCACGGCGATCGCCGCGGTTCGTTGCGAAATCGGTGGGAGCCGATGCCCCTTTGCCTATTCGCTCGTTGCCGGCAATCCCGGACACGATCGCAACACACCAACCTCCAGCAGTAGACTGCGTATCACGCATCCTGCTCGCGATTGTTGGGCAGCGTTCATCGAGCCAAATCGATTCGATTTCTGCGTAGTGCCGGGCCTATGCAGCTTCATCGCAAAGCTGTTTCCATTCGTCCAGTTGCTTGTCTAATCCGACGGCGCTGAGGTAGTCTTGGTCGACGAACTCATCAGCTTCTTGCCCTCGTTTCTCCAGGATTGTGGCGACATGCACGGCCGTGACGGGCAACATTCCTTGATGTCGTAACTTGTCGGGCTTGTGCGAGAATCCGACGGCTTCGATCACCACCTGCGGCAAACCCCATTGACCGAGCGCATAAGCACCGACGCTGAGATGATCGGCACCAAAAGCTTCGGTTTCGGCCAGCAGCAGAGCCTCGAGATCATTCGCATGGTCCAGCAGTAATCGCGAATACTGTTCAGGTTCGCAATCGACCAAGATCAATTGTCCAATCTTATGTAGCAATCCGGCGGTGAACGATTCGTCGCAGGTCGCTTTATCCGCTCCCTGTTTCGCAGCAATCCCCTTTGCAAGTTTCGCGACGGCAAGGCTTCGGTCGCAGTATTCATTAAGACAGAATCCGCCTGCTTCGACGCCCGAGTATTGCATCGCAACTCCCGCAGCCAGCACCAAGTCGCGAACTGTCTCCATACCCAATACGACGGAGGCTTGGACCGCGTCTCGAACGGTGCGGCGTAAGCCATATTGCGCGGAATTGGCTAGTTGCAGGATTTTTGCCGACATGGCGGCGTCTTGCTGTACGATTTCCCCGACGTTCCGAATCGACGGTTCTTCGGACATGATCTCCTCGTGTACTCGGTCATACAATTCCGGCTTTGACGGAAGGCGGTCGAGGCCGTTGACGAAAACCTTCAGTTCCGAGTTGTTGAGCAGTCGTTGCAGAGTGATGGCTCGCTGGATGGCCGAATAGAGTTCTTCCGAATCGCAAGGCTTCGATACATAGAGGTGCATCGGATGAACGCTGCGAAAGGTCGCTTCACGCGACGACTGCCCTGACAGGACGATCCGCGCGACATTGGGATGCTCGGCTTGCAAGATGTTCACGACTTCGCTGCCGTTCATTCCGGGCATGCGCATGTCGGTCACCACAGCGTCAAAATCTTCCTCTGCCATCATTTCCAGAGCTTCTTCGCCACTACCGGTAAAGTCCATCTCCCAGTCGTCGGCTACCAGGTCCATCGAACGCTCCAAGCCGCGCAGGATCTCAGGCTCATCGTCGATAAATAGAACACGTTTCATTATCTAACTCCCTATGGTTGTTGTTATTGTTTGACGGCGATCGGGTCGTCCGAGGCAGGTTTCGCGGCGGTCAGCAATGGCAGGCGAATGGAAAAGGTCGTTCCGCCTGACTCGCGTGGCGCGGAAGATATCGATCCGCCATGGCCTTGAGACACCACAGCGTGGGCAATCGCCAATCCCTGACCGCTTCCCTGACCGACGGCTTTGGTTGTGTAAAACGGTTCGAAGATGCGTTCGCGGATAGGTTCGGGGATTCCCATACCGGTGTCGCTAACGGTCAGTTGAATCCAGTCATCATCCTGCACGGTCGTGATCTCGATGCACCCCTTTTCACGATCGCCCGTTGACTCCTGCTTCTCGGCAATTGCATGAGATGCGTTGATAATCAGGTTCAGCAGTACTTGATTAATTTCGACAGGATTGCACAGAAGTTCAGGAAGGTCGGGACAAAGATTCGTTTTTACTTCGGCAACATATTTCCACTCGTTACGCGCAACGGTGACGGTGCTGGGAATCAGCTGATTCAGGTCGACAAGTTCCTTTTTACCACTGCCTGGATGCGTGAACTCCTTCATGG
>JABDKS010000800.1 GCA_013002105.1 Pirellulaceae bacterium
GTCTTGCGCAACGTGAGCATCATCAGTTGCTGGTGATCCGCAGCCACGTTTGCCGATTCGAATACCGGCGCGATTTCGAATTGCCCCGGAGCGACTTCGTTGTGCCGTGTCTTGACGGGTATTCCAAGCTTGAACAATTCGCGTTCTGCGTCCAGCATGAAAGCGAGCACGCGTTCTGGAATGGCTCCGAAATAGTGGTCGTCAAATTCCTGACCCTTCGGCGGTTTTGCTCCGAAAAGTGTCCGTCCGGAATTCAATAGATCGGGTCGAGCGTAGTAGAAGTGGCGATCGACTAGAAAGTACTCCTGTTCCGGGCCGGCAGTGGAAGCGACAAAGGCGCCGTCTTGATGGCCAAACAGTTTCAAGATTCGCTGCGCTTGTGTGTTCAGCGCTTGCATCGATCGCAGCACCGGCGTCTTTTTGTCCAACGCTTCCCCGGTCCAGGAGACGAATGCTGTGGGAATACAGAGAGTCGTGCCGTTGGGATTTTCGAGGATATAGGCCGGACTGGTAATGTCCCAAATCGTGTATCCGCGAGCCTGACTGGTTACGCGAATCCCGCCGGTCGGAAAACTGGATCCATCGGGTTCACCTTGGATCAACTGCTTGCCGCTGAATTCACTCAGTGTGCTGCCGTCGGCCGTCGGCGAGAGAAAACTATCATGCTTTTCGGCAGTCGCTCCGGTGAGCGGATAAAACACGTGTGCGTAGTGGGTGGCACCTTTTTCGATGGCCCAGTCTTTCATCGCCGATGCAACGATGTCGGCAACCGTCGGATCCAATTTCTCACCTGAGTCAATCGTCTTCATGACCGACTGGAAGACCGATTTTGGCAATCGATCTTTCATGACGGCTTTACTGAACACGTTGGCCGAATAGTAATCCTGAGCGGGTACATCGGTGAACTCGAATGCGGGGGCAGCGGCCGCATAATTGGTGACCGCCAACCTTGCGGCTTGTCGAGCAGAAGTACCTGATTTTGCGTGGCCCGGTGTTGATGGGACGCCAGAGGTGTTCGATTTTGCGGGGGGCACCAGGGAAGTGCTCATTGCAACTCCTAAAGATTTGCAGGGGAAAGTGATGACGATAGGGTTCTGGGCCATGCCGTTGGCCGCTGCACGCTTTAGCAGCAGCGTGCGCAATCGAAACGACCTCAGCCAATCCGTGAACGAAGTGCTAGATTCCTTTCTGGCGTCCGAGCTCACTCCCATCGGGAATGGACAGACTCGGATACGCGTCCACAAATCCGCAAACCATGCGCCGGGAGCAGGACGATCAGCACAGATATTGATTAGCGGTCACGAAAGCTCAGCCCATAAGCCGCAATGGAACGAACGTCGCCCCTAGCAGCAGCGGCACGTCTGCCATTCACCAATGGGTGCATCCACCGGAACGTCGTAGATGCCCATTCTCGCTGCATCACGACTCGCCAATGCACGATTTCGGGCGGGTTGCTCGATCGTTCAACCACTGACCGAGCATGCTTACCCAATTCCGCGTTTTTCGCGGCGTTTGCCAGCCCAACGGAGTACCGAACCCAGTCGTCGGTTGCCTCTGCAGAGCGATCAGCTCTCGGAACACGCTGATGCGTCAAGAGTCAACAACCTTGCTCCAGTTCTTGTTTGGACGCAGCTTATCTTGGCGGTGAATTGTTGCCTTGAGTTTGTCGATCCGATTCCGCTTCACTGGCATCATTCTGTGGTTGCTCGTGAGCCGACACCAACGCCACGTGCTCCTCACCCAGAATAATGCGGTTGCTGCGATTGAATGTTCCGTAGCACCACGCCCACTGCATCAAAATCAACAATCGATTTTGAAACTGCACTATCAGCATCAGGTGCACAAACAGCCACAGCAGCCATGCGAACAAGCCGCAGAAATGTCGTTTGCCGACTTGGGCCACTGCTGCGGCACGGCCGATCGTTGCCATCGTGCCGCGGTCGCGATAGACAAACGGTTGGTCGACCGAATCGCCTTTCAATCGGGCAATGATGGATTGAGCCACGTACACGCCTTGTTGCATGGCCACCGGGGCTAAACCGGGCAAGGGTTTTCCATCGGCGCTAAGACAGGTTGCGATGTCGCCTATGGCGAAGATTTGGTCATACCCTTGTACTGTCAGCCGATCAGTGACGGGAACATGTCCCGCGCGATCGGTTTGGATGCCGCAGGCGTTCGTCAGTTTTTTTCCGAGCGAATTCGCTTGCACTCCCGCGCCCCAGAGTACTGTCTTGGTGGGCACTGTGATCGACTGTTCGTCGGACATCAATTGAACTTCGTCGGCGGTGATCGCGGTCACCTTGGTGTGCGTATGCAATTCGATCCCAAGTGCGCGAATTTTCTCGGCCGCGAAATCGCATAAGTCTTCGGGGTAGTGGGACAAGACGTGGGAAGCCGCCTCGACCAACAGGATGCGAGCCTCTTGCGGATCAATGCGTCGAAAGTCATTTCGGAGTGTGTGATCCGCGATTTCTGCCAACGCGCCTGCCAGTTCAACCCCAGTGGGTCCTCCGCCAACAATCACAAACGTCATCAACGCCTTGCGTTGTTCTGCATCTGTTTCTCGCTCGGCCGCCTCGAATGCCAGATAGATTTTACGCCGGATATTGGCCGCGTCCTCGATCGATTTTAAACCGGGTGCAAACGACTCCCATTCATCGTGCCCAAAGTAACTGTGAGTTGCACCAGCGGCGACTACCAGTGTGTCATATTCCAATTCGCCATCGGCCAACAGCAGGCGGTTATTGGCGATGTCAAAATCCGTCACTTCGGCCATTAAAACCTGACAGTTTTTTTGGCGGCGCAGAATGGATCGTAACGGTGTGGCAATATTGGCAGGCGAAAGGCCGCCGGTTGCGACCTGATACAACAACGGCTGAAAAAGATGATAGTTGTGCCGATCAATTAAGGTCACGTTGACGTCGGCCTTGCGAAGCCGTTGTGCGGTTTCCAGACCGCCGAAACCACCACCGACGATGACTACTTGATGCATGATATTTTTTCGCTCTCGCACGGGGGCAGCCGGCTCCAAGCCAAGCAAATTTGCCATCGTCCCAACCGAATCCACGACGTGGCTCAACAGACAAGCGACCAAGCACCACCAGTTTGCTGCGTGCTGGCCTGAGCCCAGATCGTTAAGATAGGTCGATCAAGTTTTTCCTTTACTCGCAGCACCGCGCACGCAGACATGAGACAACCATTCAATCGCTACTGGATCCTGTTGGCAATGGCATTGTGGCTGAACGTCACCGCCCACGCGGAGCCGACGCGTCCAAATGTCTTACTGATTATGGCTGACGACTTAGGATTCTCCGATTTAGGATGCTACGGCGGCGAAATTGCGACGCCGAATTTGGACTCGATTGCGCAGAACGGACTTCGATTCACTCAGTTTTACAACACGGCACGGTGTTGGCCGACGCGTGGGTCGTTGATGACGGGATATTACGCACAACAAATTCGCCGCGACGTGTTACCCGGCATTCCGTCGGGTGGCGGGAATCGCGGCATCCGCCCCGAGTGGGCCGTGCTGCTGCCCAAACTACTGCAGCCTGCCGGATACCGGTCGTATCACACGGGTAAATGGCACATCGACGGCTTGCCGATCGCGAACGGATTTGATCATTCCTACCTACTGAAAGATCAGGGGCGTTTTTTTAATCCGACCAAACATTACAAAGACGACGTTCTGCTACCGCCTGTAAAAAAAGGCACCGATTTCTACGCAACCACGGCGCTTGCCGATCATGCGATCGAGACGCTCGCTGATCATGCTGCGAATCACCCGACGGCACCGTTCTTGCACTACTTGGCATTCGCCGCACCCCACTTTCCGCTGCACGCCTTGCCGCAGGATATTCGGATTTACGAAAACACCTACATCCAAGGCTGGGAATCGGTTCGCACGCGGCGGTGGCAGCGATTGATCCAAATGGGTTTGGCCGATGCAGCTTTTGTCAGCGAATTGTCGCCTACCGAGCGAGATCTCGGTCCGCCGTATCATTTCCCCGAAGCCTTTGAAATCCTGGGCGACGGCGAAGTCAACAAACCGGTTCCGTGGAACAGTTTGTCGGACGAACAAAAGAAATTCCAGGCGACCAAGATGGCAATCCACGCCGCCATGATCCATCGGATGGACATCGAAATCGGACGAGTGTTTGCTCAAATCAAACAGATGGGACAATGGAACAACACACTCATCTTATTCCTTTCGGATAACGGTGCGAGCGCAGAAATCATGGTGCGTGATGATGGTCACGATCCCGATTTGCCAACTGGCTCTGCGGGTACCTACCTTTGCCTGGGCCCCGGTTGGTCAACGACCAGCAATACGCCCTTTCGACGACATAAGACATGGACGCACGAAGGCGGCATTTCAACTCCCCTGATCGCGTCCTGGCCAGACGGGATCAAGGCGGCCGGAGAGTTTTGTCGTGATCCACGACATGTCATCGACATTGTCCCGACGCTGCTGGAATTGGCCGGCGGGGAGCCTCACGCCGATGCCCCACCTGCACCGGGAAAAAGTCTCGTGCCACTCTTTAACGGGAACCACGCGACCCAGCACGATTCCATTTGGTGGTATCACGATGGCCATCGGGCCATTCGAATGGGTGACTGGAAAGCCGTAGCACCGATCGACGAGCCATGGGAACTTTACAACTTGGCCGATGACCGTGACGAGTCAACCGATTTGGCGATTGTAAAACAAGAAAAATTGCTGCAGTTGGTCGCCGAGTGGACGCAACAACGAGACGCATTCACGTTTCTGGCCAAGCAAGATTTACCAGGGGACGTAATCGAAAAAATCAAGGAATCAGCAAATCGACCGCAAAAGATGAACCAAGCTCAGCAGGCGGCCAGGCCGAAGCGATCGCAGGTGTTGCTGGGTGGAAAGTCTTTCCGCATCAACGATCGGCATGCATTTTTGATGCAGCCGCAGAATCAACCTGATCGCGACAAACCATGGATTTTTTACGCACCCACGTTGCCGCGAACTCCCGACAAAGCTGAAAGTTGGATGCACCAACAATTTCTGGACGCTGGAGTTGCGGTCGCCGGGATTGACGTCGGCGAAGCCTACGGCAGCCCCCATGCCTTTGCATACTTTGATGCGCTGTATCAAGAGATGGTGGACAATGGCTATTCCACCCAACCTGCGTTGCTGGGTCGCAGTCGCGGTGGATTATGGGTCAGCAGTTGGGCCATCGAATATCCACACCGCGTTGCAGCGATTGGAGGCATTTATCCCGTTCTGGACTACACCACCTATCCGGGAGTCAAGCGTGCAGCAACGGCGTTCGATGTCACGGCCGACGAATTGCTGACGCAACAAGACCGTTTCAATCCAATCAAGCGTGCGGCGGTGTTGGCCAAGGCAAAGATTCCCGTCTTTATCATCCACGGAACCGACGACAAGGTTGTCCCGCTTGCACAAAACTCCGCCGCATTAGAAAAACTCTACCAGGATCATAACGCCGGCAACCAAATCGAAGTACTGCGAGCGGACGGCCAGGGACATAGTTTTTGGCCCGGATTTTTCCATTGCCAAGAATTGGTTGACTTTCTGATCGCGAAGGCCACTGCATCAGAAACGAATCAAAAACAGCCCAGCGTGCACTAATCCGGTAATTCATGGATCGATGATCAATCCTAAACTCTACAAGAACAGCCGCGTCTACGATTTCTTTATGAAGTCGTTGGGTTACGAAAGTGGGATCGATCGGTTCCTGCGCAGTCTGACGCTGGACTGTCCTTCGGATTGCCGAATTTTGGATGCAGGGTGTGGAACAGGCTTGCTCGGTCTCCATTTTTTGAATCGCTTTGCCGACGGCCAACTCGTCGCAACCGACCTGGAGCCCAATTTCCTACGAGCGACCTTATCCAATGCCGATAAGCGTGGCATCGATCCCAAGCGGATTCGAGCCGGTGTGGCCGATATCTCTGAGCCGTCCAAGATCACGTCGCTCGATGGTGACCAAACCGAACTACAGCCCGCGTCGTTTGACTTGATCTGCGTGGGCGCTGTGGTGGGTTATGCAAGCGATACAGAATCGACGATCCGACAGCTGATCGACTTGCTCGCCCCCAACGGCTATTTGATGAATTTGGAAATGAACGAAAGCCTGACTGGCCGGTTTGTTTCGCATCGATACCACTACCGAAACATCAGCCTATGGCGCATGCAGGAAATCATGCGTGAACAGGGCTGCGATGTATCGGCATCCAAACTTAGCCTGCGTCATTTACCTGCCAAGTTCACCCGATCCTCGCTGCTGGCTCGCAAACCTGCGTCCTGATTTGATTTGGTCCAGCCGAACGAATTCGCATCGTTGCCCGACCCAAGATTCAGCGACACGGGGTAGGATAGACGCTACAACTCGTCACTGCTGCCAACCCAGACAACTGATTCGACCGCCAAGGGACCCCTCAAGATGCGTTTTTTAATTTGTGGCTTCACAATGCTTTTGATCGCACTGCCCAGTGCCAGTCAAGACGCACCGGATGTCGAATCAAACGCAGCTCCGCCGCTGGTCAATGCGACACTGGGAAAGACGCCCTTCGTTCATCGATCGGGCAATCTATATCTGTCGGGCCAACCGCCGATCACGGCGATCGAGCAACTGCCTGATTCCGGTATCAAACGTGTGATTACGTTGCGAACGGATGGTGAAATTCGATGGGACGAATCTGCAGAGGTGAAACAGGCCGGAATGGAGTTTTACAAAATCCCGCTTGCCGCACCCGATACGTTTACGGATGAAGCGTTGGACCGAGCGCGTGAATTGCTGCGAGAATCCGAAAAGCATCCCACGCTGTTGCATTGCGCATCGGCCAATCGCGTCGGCGCCGTCTGGATGACGTTTCGCGTTTTGGACCAAGGCGTTCCGATCGAGACGGCGATTGCCGAAGCGAAGGAAGCTGGGATGCGAAGTACCGCGAATGAAAAAATAGCTCTTGCCTACATCCAAAACAATCGCGGCAGGACCATGGAATCGGCGGATGCCAAACCTGGCATCAACGCGAATTTCCTTGACCCTGATCTGAAAATTGAAGAGTGGATCCAGCGGTTTGAAATCGAAAGTCGCGAAGTGTTCCAATCACGTAAGGCGATATTGGCTGCATGCGACATTCAACCCGGTCAGGCCGTTGCAGACATTGGCGCCGGGACTGGGTTGTACACACGAATGTTCAGCGAAGCGGTCGGCGCGAAAGGAATGGTCTATGCCGTCGATATTTCGCCTAAGTTTATCGGACACCTTGACGAGCAAGTTCAGCAAGCCGGTCGTACGAACATCAAATCAATCCTTTGCACTAGCGAGTCGACACTATTGCCGCCGGCCAGTATCGACGTTGCTTTTGTCTGCGATACCTACCATCACTTTGAGCACCCACAACAAACACTTGCTTCGATTCGCCGCGCGCTTCGGCCTGGCGGAAAGTTGTTTGTGATCGATTTTGATCGCATTCCCGGCAAATCGCGTGAGTGGCTGCTGACTCACGTCCGCGCTGACAAGGCAACCTTTCGCAAAGAGATCGAGTCTGCTGGATTTGATTTCTTGCAGGAAAAAAAGATCGATGGCTTGCAAGAGAATTACTTTCTCGCATTTCAAAAAAACCGGTAATTAGGCAATGACCGAAACGATCGCTCTGACGCGACTGGCGATCTACCGGCACCGTGTCGCGATGTGCATTTTGGTTTGCTGGGCACTTGCGGGTCTGGCTGCCGGGACCGCAACGAAGTACCTGTTGCCAGATCTGCAACCGATGCCAATCCTGATCATCATTCTGTTTCCAGCCGCGATGTGGTCCATGGGACTATTTGACTACGGAGGCAGCCAGTCGATTACTGATGGCCAGAGTGGATTTAACCACTGGTTGTTGCGAATGCCCATCTCGCACCTGAAGCTTGCGTTGGTGCCGCTGGTGTTGCGGATCGCTTGGCTGTGCGGATCGTGGTTTCTGTTCACAACGGCGACCAGGTTTCTTGATGGAGTTCAACTACCGATCTGGTCAGCGGCGTCGGTGGTCGCCGCGATGGGCGTCTGGACCGCGGTGGTCACTTGGCGTCCGTTCACCAATGCCTGGTGGCGGATCGCAGTCATGTGCCTCGCGGGTATCACGATCGTCTCACTGTTCACGTCGATTCTCATCGCACACTTCGATGACGCTCCATCCAACGTTTTTCGCTGGCCGGGAATGCCGGCGCTGCTACTGGCAAGCAGTGTCGGTTTGCTGATCTCTGGAATCGTCGTCGCCGTTCGATCGGTTCAGCACGCGCGAACCAACACCGTGGGCTTTATCGGTGAAGTGGGACGATATCGGAACGAAGTCCCTAGCGGACAACAAGATGCAAACATAAACGCATCAGGTCGTCACTCAAATCGCTATCGTGCGTTGGTCTGGCATGACATTCATCGAGTTCCGACGACGGAACGGCGGTGGGAACTGCTGATCGCGGGAGCCTGTCTATTCTTTCCGCTATTCGTGTTGCCCATGACGATTGGCACGATCATCTTCACCGTTTTCTTTGCCGGATACATGGGTGCCTGGGCATCGTCCTCGCTGCTGGATCCAGCAAAACGCTCTGGTTCAACGCTACCGAGCTACTTGGCCGCGAGCCCGATGACGTCTGCGGAAATTGGATTCGCGCGATTAGCAATGATCTTTGCGTACTCGATCCTGGTGTTCTGCGTGACCACTCTGGTCGTTTGCATCTGGTGGTGGTGGCCCGAAAACCGGATGGCTGCGGATCGCTGGCAGGCTTTGATGACGAACCAATACCAATCGCCTCTCGCGTCCTATCGCATCATCGTCGCCGCTATTTTGGCCGGTTTTCTGTTCATCGTGACACGCGGCATTGGATCAACGTGGGTCACCCTTACCGGACGCTCGCGTTTTCAAATGGTAGCGATCACCGCCCCTATTCTTGCCTTTCTTGGCGGTGTGACTGTCATCATCATTTGGTTCCTGACGCAAACGGATTGGGAGTCTGCGACTGCCAACGCTTGGTATTGGGCAGCTTGGCTGCCAGCTATTGGATTTGTGTGCTTGATCTTGAAAGGTTTCACAACCGCAGCGACGTGCTGGTTGCTAAGACGACACCAATTGCTCTCGGCGAAATCAAACTTCACAATCATCGCCGCCTGGACGATGCTGACGGTGTCTGCAGGAACACTGATTTATTGGCTGATTCCCGACCAGCGGATTGCGTTGTCGTGGTGCCTGCTCGCGACCGCCCTGGTCGTCCCCGTTGCGCGGGTTCTGTTAGTACCACATGCGGTCTACATGAATCGACATCGGTAACATTACGCAGCGGTTTCGGGTTTGGGATTAAGGTTTTAGATGTCGATTCAAAAACCGTACGATCGCGTCTCGGTTTTGATCATTCATGAATTCCGCGCCACCATGGCCGGCATTGGGCAGGATTCGCATGGTCATGTCGAGACGTTGATCGCGGTAGGCCTGCGCTATCCGCTCCGATTGAACCAATAAAACTTTCTTGTCTTTTGCACCGTGAAAGATCAGTATCGGCGGATCATCTTCGCTGACGTGAAAGGCTGCACTGGCTTGCTGGGCGCGCTCGACCATCTGCAGCGCATTTCCGCCAAGTAACTTGTGTACGGACGAGTCGGGCGGGACAACTTTGTGTGGTTGAGTTTTGCCGCGAAGAATAAAATCGGTGGGGCCGTAGAAATCAACCACGCACTGAACGCGTGAATCTTGATCGGTGTGATAACCCAGATCGCCTTCTAATTCCGCGACGTCACCGGTCGTCCCCATCAATGCGACCAGGTGACCGCCTGCCGATGTCCCTATCGCACCGATTCGCGTTGCGTCGTAACCATAGTCGTCTTCGTGCGCACGCAACCATCGCACTGCGGCTTTGCAATCGTGAATTTGCGCGGGAAAGGTTGCCTCGTCAGTGAGCCGGTAGCTAATACTGGCAACCGCGAACCCGTGCTGTGTCAACCATTTGACACTGCACCTTTTGTGACTGCCATTTTGCCAACCGCCGCCGTGGACAAACACGACTAGCGGGGCGCGACCGCCATCGGTGGGCTGATACAAATCCAGCAGCAAGTCACGCGTCGGAGTTCGCGCAACAATCAGATCCGTCGTTCCGGATTGTTTCTTGTGACGTGGCTCGCGATGCCACAATTTTCGCACAAAAAAATCTGCCTGCCGACGCTTGGCGTAGGGGTGACCAGCCGCTCCATGACCAACCCCTGGCATGACTAGTTGCTCGAAGTCCTTGTCGGCTTTTACCAATGCGTCGATCACCTGTGTTGTACTGGCAGGATCCACATTGGTATCCAACTCGCCCCAAATCAACATCAGTTCGCCCTGCAGCCGCGCTGCTCCGGTCACATTGGACTGCTGCTGGTAATGGTCGCCGATCGGCCAACCCATCCATTGTTCGTTCCACCAAATCTTGTCGACGCGATTGTCGTGGCATCCGCAATCGGCGACCGCCGCGTGATAAAAATCGCCGTGATCGATCAGTGCACGCATGGCGCTTTGACCGCCGGCCGATCCGCCCCAAATACCGACGCGACGAAGGTCCATTTCGGGTCGATCCTTGGCCGCCGATTGAATCCACGCGATTCGGTCGGGAAATCCGCTGTCCGCAAGGTTTTTCCAGCAAACATCGTGAAACGCTTTGCTACGGTGATTCGTCCCCATCGCGTCGATTTTGACAACGATAAAACCGAGCTCCGCCATTTCAGTCATTCCCACATGACGCCCGAAACTCTTGGGTACAAATGCGGAATGGGGCCCCGCGTAGATGTCTTCCAAGACGGGATAGCGTTTGGCGGTATCAAATTTCGTTGGCCGAATAATGATCCCGTAGATCTTGGACTGACCGTCGCGCCCCGTGGCAACAAACCGTTCGGGCATCTGCCATCCTGTCGCCAATAACTCCGTTACGTCGGCACGTTCGAGTTCGCAAATCAGACGCCCGGATTCGGCGCTACGCAACTCGATCACCGGGGGCATATCGACACGTGAATACGTGTCAATCAAGAATCGCTCGTCTGGTGAAAAACGCCATTGGTGATTGCCGTCACCCTCGGTCAAGCGAGTCAGATTTTTTCCGTCAAAATCGACTCTCACCAGATGCAGATGGTAAGGATCCTGACCGGGATCGATGCCGCTGACCTTGAGCCATAGCTGCCGTTTCTCTTGATCCACTCGCTCGACTTCGCGGACGACCCACTGCCCCGAGGTGATCGAGTTTTTGACTTTGCCGCTCGTCTGGTCGATCAAGTACAAGTGATTCCAGCCCGATCGCTCGCTCATCCAAATCGCTTCGTTCGATTCATCCAAACGCATCAGAAACTTCTTCTGCGAATAGCAGACGAACGTCTCACTGGTCTCGTCAATCATCACCCGCGCGATTCCACTTTTTGCGTCAACCGTGACCACTCGCAGCACCTGATGCCCGCGTTGGTTGTACACAAATGAAAACGACTGACTGTCGGCGTGCCAGGCCAAGTCATTGATCGCGAACGGATTACGAAACAGCTGATTGTCGATCACCATCGGTGTGGGATCGTCGATTCGGAAAAGCACCGGCTGCGATTGCTCCAATTCGTCGCCCGGCTTCACGTAGGTGATTGTCTTGACCCGCGAATGGATGGAATCATCGGGCGCTGAATCGATCATCGATATTTTTCGTTCTTCGACACGTCGTGTCCTCAACACCACAAACGCCGTAGAGTCCGGCGACCACCAGACGCGTCCGCCATATCCGTGCTGTCTACTGCCGTCGACCGTTAAGACATCCTCGGTTTCGTCCGCAATGTGCTTCAGGACTACATTATGATCATCAAACGCAACCATCCAATTTGCATCGGGTGATCGACTTGCCGCTCGTGCACGGTCCTCACGAGCTCGCCGGGTTTTGGGAGGCATCGGCCTGGGCGCGTCAGCGTCGATGACCGCGACCACCGACCACGCATCCACCACAAACGCCGCTACGTCAGAATGTTGATCGCCGACCAACACCCATGCGTGACCGGTAAAGCTTGAAATCGTATGGGTGGTTCCAGGGCGAACGTCTCCATACGACTTGCGTTTCCCCTGAGGATCGACCCAAAAAATTTCTAACACCTGATCCGATCGATTGTCGAATCGGATCGGTGCAACTTCGCTGCTGGGTATGCTTCGAGCCACCTCGTCAAGTGCGACCAATCCCTCCACTGCCTTGGAGACATCCGATGCTTCGTCTGGCCGGGCCAACGGGCCCGTCGGCAGGTCGAATGACCAATTTTCATTTGCGAATCGAAATCGGCACTGATCCAGTCCATCATTGAAAGAGAGTGACTGAATGTTGATCCGACCCGGCGATACATCGCGCCCACTTTGCTCCCCGAGCGCGTCGGCCAAAGACGGGTGGTCAAATGCCGGCTGCCGCTGCCCCGTTGCCGCATCGACCAACAAAAACTCGTGAGTTCGAGTTCCTGTTTTGATGCGATACCAAAACCGATCCTTGTCAGCACCAAACCAATTCGGATCGATCCGATCTCGAAAAACGCGATTCGCGGTACGTCGGTCCAGTGACGCCCAACGGTCATAATCGTCACTACTGCCCTGCGTGAACGCAGCATCGGGACAACACGTCATCAAAAAGACAATGGATACCAGCGCGGCGATCCTACGACAGATAGTCCATTTTCGGGGATTTGGCATCATGATTTGATTGTTTTTTTCGGCTCGTGGTCATTCACCAAAGTCAAGGGAGTCGGTATAAAACATCGATGGCCAAGCCGCCAAAGGACAGATCAACCGTCGATAACGGCCCCGATAGTCGCCGTTTTATTCAATGGTTCTTACCGGCCCAACTTACTCCCTTTGATTGACGAGTGTGTGATGGGTTTGAGCATTTATTATCGTTCGATCGAGCCGATGCATCCAGCGCTCGCGTATTCGATCAAACAGCGTGCCGAGGAGTTGATTGCTCAGCACGAGTGGCCCCACTGCGATCCGCCATCACTGAAACAGCATACTGACGGTCATCTGACCGGTGGCTCCGAACGGATGTTTGCCGACGACGAACCGCTGCATGCCTCTGCCGACGATCCTGAAGGCGACCTGCTGATCGTCGTCAAAATCCTGGCGGAGTTATCGCGAGAGCATGCGGTCGATTGGGAGTTTTCACACGACTACGAACCCGAGACGGTCGGCAGGATCATCGAAGGACGCGTCGAGCCTCAGCTGATCGAAGAAATCACGTCGATGATTAATATCGGCAAACTGTTCGGTGACTTCATCGAAGAAGGCGAAGAGACCTGGGAAGTGGAACCGAACCAGTTTGGGGTTTGGCGATCGGAACTGCAGGTCAGTGAGCCACGGCTGGTGTACGAGACCGAGGAACCGCGTGTGCTGAAATTTCCCGGTGTGAAATAACATTCATTCGAGAACACTCAGTAGGTGACCTCGTTGGGCCTGTCGATTCCGCGGCGTTCAACGTTGCGGTTCCAAGTCGAATTTTGAAACGCCGCGTGCACCACTTGGTAGTTGGCCCGTCACCATCACCTCTTTTGCAGGATACTTAATCGGGTTGTATCTCTGACTGCTTCGTTTGTCAGTAAAGACTCTTTGAGCCAATTGGAGCTTTTCACCGACGTCCAGCGGTGGATCGCGATGGAGCAAATACTGCCCATTGATTTCGATACTCAATCTCGAGATCGGATGTTCTGCAAGGTTTTCGATCACGACCACCTCGGTCAAGGTCGCACCACCACCTGCGTTGGTTGCCATCGGTTGCCGATCGACCGTGACATTCACAGGCAACGGCGGACCACCGACACTATCGGGAAACAATGCGTAGACAGTGATACCCACGCAGACCATCAGCGCTAGACTGATGATCAATCCCCGGCGGGACAATTGTGCGGTGGGCGCGACACGTAGTGGACCGGTCGCATCTGATTCTTGATTTTCGGACATGAGTCGTCGACTACTAACCGGAGTGGATGAATACCCACGCATGTTAATCGGTTGTGTCGAATTCAAAACCGGTGCGACAAGTTGACATCGATCAGCGCATAAAAAAACCGGTCGACATAATCCTAAGATCTGTCGACCGGCACTATCGGAAGCTTCGATCAGTCGGCGGCAAAATGGAGCCGCTGGGAGAAACGCGTGAACCTCAGCGTGCTACTGCACAAGCCTTTGTATGATTCAGGCG
>JABDKS010000801.1 GCA_013002105.1 Pirellulaceae bacterium
AACCAACACAAAGTCCCTTCCTAAATCCCCGTAATGTTCGCGGAGCGAACAACGACTATGAACCGAATCTTACTTTTCTTTGTTGCGTCGATGGTCCTGTTTGCGGGACTCGCTTACTGGTTGTTTCGTGGTGATCGCGCTGATCGTATTGCTGCGGCGAGCGGCAACCAGCCTTTGGTACTATTTTGCGCTGCCAGCAATCAGGCAGTCATGGAATCGATCCGAAGCGATTATGAAACCGAATTTGAACGATCCATTCAAATTCAATACGGGCCCTCGCAAACATTGCTGTCATCGCTTGAAGTCAGCGAACTGGGTGACCTTTATCTGCCAGCCGACGACGGCTATTTAGAAATGGCTGCGGAAAAAGGATTGGTCGATGAGATCATTCCGATCGCCAGCATGCAGGCGGTCATTGCTGTCGCCAAAGGCAATCCAAAAAACATCCAGTCCTTCGACGACCTACTCCGCAAAGACGTTCGGTTCATTCAAGCCAATCCCGACACGGCAGCGGTTGGAAAATTGGCCCGAAGACTCCTGAAGCAGGCAGACTTGTGGGACAAACTGGACGCGGTCACGACCGCCTACCACACCACCGTCACCGACGTGGCGCGTGATATCGAAGTCGGTGCCGCTGATGCGGGTATTGTATTTGACGCTGTCCTGCATACGTACGACAACGCCGAATACGTTGAACTGCCGGAATTCATCGGCGCCAAGGCGAACACATCGGTCGGTGTGGTGTCCTCGACGAAAAACACGCAAGCCGCGCTGCATTTCGCTCGTTATGTCGCCGCCAAAGATCGCGGACAAAAACGCTATCAGCAGTTCGGCTTTCGTTCCGAAGGAAAAGATCTATGGAGCAGCGTTCCCGAGTTGAATATTTTTGCCGGTTCGATGCTTCGACCGGCGATCGAAGACACGATTGCGGCGTTCGAGCAACGCGAAGGAATCCGAGTCAACCGCGTCTACAACGGTTGCGGCATCCTGGTTGGCCAGATCAAAGCCGGCCAACATCCCGATGCCTACTTTGCATGCGACACCGAGTTCATGAACCAAGTGGCCGATCTTTTCCCCCAGCCTGTCCCTGTCTCCGAAAACGAACTGGTGATCCTGGTACAAAAAGGGAACCCGCATAAAATCGGTTCGCTGCGGGACCTATCACGTCCCGGTTTGCGAGTCGGTGTGGGGCACGAAAAACAGTGCGCGATGGGATGGATCACTCAAAACACGTTTCGTGAAGGAGGCGTGCAGAAAGAGGTCATGGCCAACGTGACCGTGCAAACGCCAACCGGCGACATGCTGGTCAACCAATTGCAGACCGGATCCCTGGATGCCGCCGTTGCCTACTTAAGCAACGCGGCGGGTGCGGGCGATTCATTGGATGCGATTGAAATCCAAGACATCGATTGCAGCACCGCCACCCAACCTTGGGCAGTCGCCACCGACTCGAAGTATCCTGAGACGGCCAGTCGACTTTTCAAGAAAATTTGCTCGGCCGATTCTCAAGACGTGTTCGCCGCAGAAGGGTTTCGCTGGAAGGTCGGCACGCTGCGAACAGTGGCCCCGTGAGCACTCGCGGCCCCGTGACCGCTCGCGGCCCCCACCAACGCTGCTCTGATCTATAGTATTCGCTTTCGATCTCGTTTGCCCAAATCGTAATGCCACCCGACGAAACGTCCTCGCCGCGCGAATCACCGATCCGGCGACGACGCAGTGAGGCGCCGTTCTTCCTGGTGATGGGCGGAATCTCCGCCTGCTTTATTTTGTTAATCGTCTTGTTGCTCGCAGCCGACATGATGTTCACGTCATGGCCGGAATTCGTTGCGACGCTAGGCAAACCCGAGATTCGTGCCGCATTCGTACTCACATTAGTCACCTGCACGATGGCTGCGACCATGTCGTTGTGGGTTGCCACGCCGCTGGGCTATCTCCTCTCACGTTACCGATTTCGCGGGCGCTGGATCATTGATACGCTCGTCGACATTCCGATCGTTTTGCCGCCGTTGGTGATTGGGTTGAGCCTCTTGATTCTGTTCCACCTACATATCGGTCAATGGCAATTGGAAACTTGGCTGCGCGATACAATTGGTTTTCCGGTCACCTATCGTTGGCCCGCTGTTGTCATCGCGCAATTTTCGGTCGCCTGCGCGTTCGCCGTCAGAACGATGCGCGTTGCGTTTGATCAAATTGACCCCCGTGCCGAAGACGTCGCCAGAACTCTGGGCTGCACACGGGCGCAGGCATTCACCAACGTAACACTCCCGCAGGCGTCGCGTGGTATGGTTGCCGCGTTCACAATCGCATGGGCTCGAGCGTTGGGTGAGTTTGGGCCGATCTATGTGTTTGCCGGCACGACGCGAATGCGCACCGAAGTTCTTTCGACCACCGTGTTTTTGGAATTGAGCATTGGCAAATTGGACGCCGCCGTCGCGGTCTCACTGCTCATGGTGGCGATGGCGATTATCGTGCTCGTGATCCTGCGATTGCTGGGCACCGGATTGTCGGCGTCATGATCCAATTGCAAGACATTGCGATTTCCGCTGGCGACTTTTCGCTCGACAAAGTGTCGTTCGACGTGCCAAAAGGACAGTATGCGGTCTTGATGGGTCGCACCGGCCGTGGAAAAACGACGATTCTGGAATCCATCTGTGGACTGCGAAAGCCGTCGTCTGGCAAGATCCTGGTCGATGGCATCGACATTACCGACTGGCCACCCAGCGATCGGCAGATTGGCTATGTTCCACAAGACCTCGCGCTCTTTCCGACGTTCACCGTCCAAGGCCACCTGGAGTTCGCGTTGCGACTGCGAAAAGCGGGCGCGAAACAGATTCAACAGCGTACCGCCGAATTGGCCGAGGTCCTGGGGTTGGAGCATTTGCTGGACCGACAAATCCAGGGGCTCAGCGGTGGCGAATCACAACGCGTCGCATTGGGCCGCGCCCTATCGTTTCGTCCATCGGTACTGCTGTTGGACGAACCGCTCAGTGCGTTGGACGAAGCCACACGATCCGAGATGCAAAGGGTATTGCGAGCCGTAAAAGAAACCACTGGCGTCACAACGTTGCACGTTACCCACAGCACCGAAGAAGCCGAAGCTTTGGCCGATCGAACACTGATTCTGGAAAACGGCGTCTTGAGCGAATCAGCATAAAGATCGCGACTGCTGGTGGACTACGGATTCCAACTGCGGCCAGGTCGGTCGACGCGAAATGTCACGATCCGTGTCGATTCGACTTCGGTGACATAGGCCGTGCATCCATCCGGTCCGCCGAAACAGATGTTCGACGGCTTTGCACCCAACGTTGGTATCTCGCGTAACACTTCGCCGGCCGGCGAAAGCTTGCAAACAACTCCTTTTCCATACCGAGTGACGTACAGATTTCCATCCACGTCGCAACGCATCCCGTCGAACCCGTGATCGGGAAACTGTTTCAACAATCGTTTATCCGTGAGCGTCCGCTGGGCTGTGATTGTAAAGGCCCAAAGGTTTCGTTGTTTTGATTCGTTCACGTACAACGTCTTGCCGTCCGGACTCACCTCGATGCCATTGGTCGTTCCCATTTCCTTGGCCAGCAAAGTGGTGGTGCCGTCGCGATCGATTCGCCAGAGTTGCCCGGTACCGTCGGTCCAGTTGGGATCGCTTGCGTACAACGTCCCATCGTCTGCGATCGCTAAGTCATTGGGTTGATTCATGGCCGCCTGGTGAGCGTGCAGAGTGATCCCACGCGTCGCCGTATCGACACGCCAAATATTGTGCTCGGTGTAATCTGCGACAAAAAACGAACCGTCACGATCCAGCCGGATCCCGTTACCGATGCTCTTGCCCGGTAGTGCGACAAAGACTTCACCCGCACCGGTTCTGCGAACTCGTCCGATCGTTCCCTGCCGTGCGAAATTCACGACGTACAGATTCCCCTCGGCGTCGCACGCCGGACCTTCGATGCCGGACGTGAATTCGCCGCGACGGGTCAGGGCGCGTGGCGTCCAAAGCGGCTCCGGTGGCGACAAAACGATATCAGCGGAACCCCCAAATTTTGCCGGTAACGGCAGGCTTGTGAATGATTCGTCGGCGCCGGGTCGATATTGCCAACGACCGATGAGTTGGAATTCTTTATCGCCCGACCGCAGCACTGGCGGCATCCACTTGGATCGGGTGGTCGTCGCCACCAACAAGTTCGCGTCATCCGGATTGACGTTTTCCATCAGAAATGTTCCCGGATCGGACATTCTCAACTTTTCGCCATTGCACCAAACGCTCGCGCCGGGATCGTCGACCATCAGGGTTACTGCCCGCTGCATCCATGCCGCAGGAATTTTCACAATACATCGATAGGTCGTCGGTGTTCCGCCCACCCCGAATCCTTTTCCACCCGGCCCGCCATCCTTCCCAACACGAATCAAATTCCAATCGTCGGCCGGAAACTCGCGTGTCGCCAGTGCACTCTTGGACGTGCCATCATCATTGGCGAATCGAAATGGCTCGCCGCCGATTAACTGATCGCTCGTGATTGTCGGACACACGTAGCGTTCGACGTGTGAAATGATTCGCCGAGTGCCTTCGAAGTGATTGACGTACGGCCAACGTTGCGGGTTGTACATCGTGTCGGTCATATCCCGCATCAGAACGACGTGTTTGCCGTTGCGTGCCATTTGTCGCAAGCCGAACGGTCGTCCCAAGACACACATGTTGGTGTGCACGCCAGTCAGAATGACGTTCTCGATCCCGTTGTCCTGTAACACGTTCCAGATCTCGTCGCCGCGATCGCTGATGTAATCCGTCTGGGTATCGATGTTGATCATGGCGGATTGTTTTTTCCATGGCATGGCTGGATTTCGACCCAGCGATTTCAATTTCGCCGCCCACCGCGCATGCTCTTCCGGGTCGTCGTCCTCCCCACCGTCGGATTGATCGATCGGATAGACACCGCGTTCCTCTGCGGGAATGACTGAACACCAGGACTTGGCGTCGTACGGCATGTATTCCGCGCTCGGTGTCTTTTCGGCACGCCGCCTTGCCGGATGATTTTGATACGCCGGCATGCAGTCGCTGGGCGCGTGAATGATCGTCACCCCCTGTTCCCGTGCCCATGTGATCACCTGATTCAGCCGTGGTGCAAATTCTTCCAGCCGACGAACCGCATTGAGGCAATGGTGATAATCCCAGGTGTCGCAAACAATGATGGCGGTCCGCTTGGGCTGCCAGGATTCATTGCGCTGGGCAACCTGAAATTGACCACTCTCCAACGGAACTTCCCGCTGCGAGCGAAGCGTTAAAGTTAGATCGCCTGCCACGCCATCATCATTGATGCCGGTCATAAGCGAGAAGAGTACGAATACGCACGAATACCGACTGAACACATCATTGACCGGCGAAGGACGACTGGACGGGGAGGAAATCCCAAATTCAAAGAATCTCAGGATTGCGGAAACCCAGTATATCAACCGCAGCAGGTGTGATCGGTGCATAGGACTCGGAGAACGCCGAACGTTCCCGTCCACCGGGCTGCGTTCGGCTCGGCGGTCGGTTACGCCTGCAGCTTTCGCAAGATCGCATCGACGTTCGTCTTGGCATCGCCGAACAACATGTACGTGTTGTCTTTGTAGAAAAGTGGGTTGTCCACGCCCGCGTAGCCGGTGGTCATCCCCCGCTTCATCACCACGCACGTTTTGGCCGTCCAAACCTCGATCACCGGCATTCCGGCGATGGGGCTATTCGGGTCCTCCAACGCCGCTGGATTGACAATATCGTTGGCCCCGATCACCAAGATGGCATCCGTATCCGACATATCTTCATTGATCTCATCCATCTCCAGCACAATGTCATAGGGAACGTTTGCTTCAGCCAACAAGACGTTCATATGTCCGGGCAACCGCCCCGCGACCGGATGAATTGCGAAGCGAACCTTCTTGTCCCGTTTGACTAGGATCTTGACGACCTCGGCTAGCGAATGCTGTGCCTGGGCCACTGCCATCCCGTAACCGGGAACGATGACGATGCTTTGGCTTTCCTCTAACAGGTCAACCGTTTCATCGACATTGAATTCCTTGGTCGTGCCTTCGACCTTTGCCGCCGGCCCACCACCACCGGTACCAAAACCACCCAAAATCACGCTGATAAAACTGCGGTTCATCGCTGCGCACATGATGTACGACAAGATCGCACCACTGCTGCCGACCAAAGCACCGGTCACGATCAGCAAGTGATT
>JABDKS010000803.1 GCA_013002105.1 Pirellulaceae bacterium
ACCGGTTACTCAGCAGTCCCGATTATGCCGACTACTTTGCCAACAAGTGGACGACGCTGTTAAAGAATCGTCGCGACGCCAATAGCGACATCACATCCAACTTTGCCTTTCACGCCTGGATTCGCGACAGCCTGCTTGAAAACAAGTCTTATGATGCATTGGTTCGCGAGCTTTTGGCGGCGACCGGCACGGTGATCGCCAACCCGGCGGTGGCTTGGTACAAGCGAGTCAAAGAGCCCAAGCAACAATTGGAGGATGTCGCGCAATTGTTTTTGGGTGTTCGGATGCAATGCGCCCAGTGCCATCACCATCCGTTCGAACGCTGGAGCCAAGATGATTACTACGGCTTCGCGGCCTTCTTTAGCCAAGTTGGGCGCAAGCCTACCAGTGTCGCCGGTGAAGATCTGATTTTTCATAAACGTGGCCTGGCGGGGATGAAAAATATCAAGTCCGGCAAAACGGTTCTCCCGGCTGCCTTGGGTGATTCGGTGGGAGAAATCTCTCCAGACGAAGACCCGCGATTGCACCTGGCGACATGGATGGCAGGCTCGGATAACCCGTTTTTTGCCAAAGCGGTCGTGAACCGGTATTGGAAACACTTTTTCAAACGCGGGCTCATTGAACCCGAAGACGACATTCGTGATACCAATCCGCCCACCAATCCAGAGTTACTTGCCGCTCTGGAGGACCATTTCCTATCGAGCCGATACGACCTGAAGGAATTGGTTCGTGTGATCACTCGGTCCAAGGCGTATCAGTTGAGTGCCCAGCCGAACGAATACAACGTAGCCGACCACCAGAATTATTCGCGGTACTATCCCCGTCGGTTGCAAGCCGAAGTCATGCTGGACGCGATCGACCAATTGTCCGGTGCAAAAACCAGTTTCGCGAATCTACCGGCGGGCACACGAGCGGTTGCATTACCGGACAATAGCTACAACAAAGCGTCACCATTTTTGAAAGTGTTTGGTCGACCCGAAAGCAGCAGTGTGTGCGAATGCGAACGTGTTCAGTCAGCCAGTTTGGCGCAAAGTCTGCATCTGATGAATGCTTCGGATATCAAGTCCAAGCTAGCGACCTCCAGTGGACGTGCAGCGACACTGGTGAAGGACAAGGCGACACCGGACGAACAAGTCGACGTGTTGTATCAGGCAGCTTTTTCGCGCAAGCCGACAGACGAAGAACGCAAAATTGCTGTCGACTATTTGACGGCACCGCGGACGGATAAGTCGGGCAAGCCCGTCAACGAATCGATCGCCGCTCGGGATAACCTACAAGATCTATTGTGGGCGTTGATTAATACCAAAGAGTTTTTGTTTAACCACTAAAAAGTGACTGTGCGATTTTTGCGTATTCAAAGCATGAACGTCCAGTTGAGGCTCAGAACATCATGACGACGCCGAATCGAGAATCTTTGAGATGCGCTACAATTCACGCACTGAGTTTGGTCGCAGTGGCGGCGAGCGTGATGATTCATTCCAACGTGCACGCTCAGAGTGTCTGTCTGCCTGCGCCGCGACTGTTGACGACCATGCCGATGGGCGGACAAGCGGGCACGGAGTTTGAACTGACGATTACAGGCGAGTCTATCGAAGCTGCCGGCGAGTTGGTTTTTTCGCATCCGGGCATCCAAGCGAAAGTCAAAGAATCGGCCGGCGGGAAAGCGGAGCCGAATCGATACGTGGTTACGATTGCCAAAGACTGTCCGCCCGGAATTCACGAAGCCCGAGTGATGACGCGGCTGGGACTTTCTTCCTCGCGCGTGTTTAACGTCAGCACGTTGCCGGAGGTGACACATCCGTCCGCGACGCCGACGCTGGAGACGGCATTGCCGCTGGACGTGAATTCAATTTGTAATGCCGTCGTTCCGGTTCGGGCCGTCAATTTCTATTCGTTTGCGGCCAAAGCTGGCCAACGAATCGTGGTCGATTGTGCGGCGCAGGGAATCGATTCGGAGTTGAACCCGGTGCTGGTTCTGGGTGATGCCGAGGGTCGAGACTTGCGAGTTCAAAGACGGGGAGGAGCGATTGATTTTGTCATTCCAAAGGATGGCCGATACACCATCAAAGTTCACGATCTGACCTTTCAGGGTGGATCGAACTACTTCTATCGATTGTCGCTGCAAGAACTCCCCGCCGACGCACCGTTGCAGCGAATGCCGGCGACGCGAAATGTCAGTTCGCATTCTTGGCCGCCAGCCGATTTGCCCGATCTGGCTGCTGTCAAGGAAACCGAGCCTAACAATGATCAATCGCAGGCACAGAAGATCACGCTGCCGTGCGACATTAGCGGCAGCTTTTTTCCAGCCGCGGATATCGATCGGTTTGAATTCACGGCAAAGAAAGGCGAGGTGTGGTGGGTCGAAGTTGCTTCGGAACGATTGGGACATCCGACCGACCCGGCAGCGGTGATTCAGCACATCAGTGGCAGCGGAGACGACGAGCAACGGACGGACGTTGCCGAACTGAGTGATATTCCAAGTCCGGTGAAAGTGTCCAGCTACGGCTATTCCTACGACGGACCACCGTATAACGCCGGTTCAGTCGATATCTTGGGCAAGCTCGAGATCAAAGCCGACGGCATCCATCGGTTGCAATTGACCGACTTGTTGGGCAGCACTCGAAATGATCCCAATCACGCCTATCGCCTGATCATACGCAAGGCGCAGCCTGATTTTGCCATTGTGATGTGGGGACTGCACATGCAGTTACGCAACGGTGACCGCAACGCGTTGTCCAAGCCGATCGCGCTGCGCGGTGGTACGACGATGCCGTTGGAAGTCGTGGTGATTCGACGTGATGGATTTGCCGGCGAGATTGAATTGGTGCTGGAAGATTTGCCCGATGGTGTGACCGCAAGCGGATTGACGATCGGCGCGGGTCAGTCCAAGGGGATGATGCTGGTGACAGCTGACGAAGGCGCACCACGCGGATTTTCAAAGGCTAAGTTCTACGGCCGCGCCGTGATCGACGGACAAACGGTGGTTCGCAACGGGCACATGGCATCGATGGCTTGGCCGATTCGAAACGCACGCGACCAGATCACCAGTCCCCGCTTATTGATCGATATTCCGGTGTCGGTCGGGGGCGAAGAAGTGGCTCCGCTAACGATCGCCGCGCGAGAAGAAAAGGTTTGGGAGGCAAACGTGGGCGAAAAACTGACCGTCCCGCTGATTCATATGCGGCGCGGTGAGTTTTCTGGGGCCACCTTGAGTGCAAAAACGATGGGATTTGGGTTTGATAAAAATGCCGCATTCGAGATTCCGCTGACGGCTGACCATAGCGAGGCAGTACTGGATCTCGCCAAACTAAAAACAAAACCGGGGGACTATACGATCGCTTTCTACGGGGGTGCAGTTGCCAAACACCGACACAACCCAGACGCGGTCATCGACGCTCAGGCTGAACAAAAAGTGATACAGCAGGAGGTCGCAGATCTGGCGGCGGAAGTGAAACGTTTGGCGGGCGAAGTCAAATCCGCATCGGCAACGGCTAAAGCCGAGTTGGAGAAAAAATTTCAAGTTGCCACCGCCGAGAAGAAATCGGCGGATGCCGCCTTGGCGGCGGCGACAAAGAAGTTGGCAGCAGCGACGAAGCTGGCCCAGCAAAAAGACATTGCAGATATCATGGTGTCCCAACCCATCGCAATTCGCGTGCTTCCGGGAGAAACGAAATGAGCCGTACATCAAGTGATTCGATCTGTCGTGGTCCCGATGGATTCGAATCGGCAACGCGGCGCAGCTTCATGCGTTTTGGCATCGCCGGCTTTACCAGCTTGAGCCTACCGGGCATGCTGCGATTGCGGGCGGCCAGTGCCGAGCAATCCAGTGCCGAGCAATCCAGTGCCGCTAATTCCGACCCCGAACAATCCAGTGAAAAGAAAACCGCCGTCATCATGGTTTGGAAACCGGGTGGTTGTTCGCACATCGATACGTACGATCCCAAACCCGACGCAACCAGCGACTACCGCGGACCCTTTGGCACCATCGCGACCAAAGTTCCCGGCATGCGGTTTACGGAGTTATTGCCGCGACAAGCAGCAATCGCTGACAAATTCACGGTGCTGCGAGGGATGCATCAAGGTGCCGGCGGGCATCCGGCAGGATCGATGCAGTTGTTGTCAGGCGATTCGGATACGCGTGACAAGCCCAAACCGCGATTGCCCGATTGGATGTCGGTCACCAACTATTTGCGATCGCAAGACGGTCCGCGCACCAATCCGCTGCCGACTTATGTTGGGATCAACCCGCCGACGACCTACAGTGGCCCGGCCTACTTGGGCGATGCCTACGGTCCATTTGCCGTCACCGGCGATCCAAACAAGCCGAACTTTGTCGTGCCCAATATCGGTTTGTCGGATCCGGCGGAGATCCAGCGGTTGCAGCGACGCGTTAGCTTGCGCGAGAGTTTGGACACGCTTGAGCGTGCTTTCGACACGTATGGCGAAATGGGGGCGTTGGATGAGTTCGAATCACAAGCGATGACCTTGCTGACGAATCCCAAAACCAAAGACGCGTTTGATCTGTCGCAGGAGGACGATCGGACACGTGATCGCTATGGCCGGAACACTTGGGGACAACAGCTCCTGTTGGCGCGTCGTTTGGTCGAAGCAGGTGTGGACGTTTTGACTTCCAGCCTAAGGGGCCCGCTTTGTGGACGCGTCAGCAATTGGGATGACCACGCCGTGAATCATCACGTCTTTGATGCGCTGCGATTTCGCGCTGCGGCCTACGACCAGGCGGTTTCGGCGTTGATCGAAGACATTTACGAGCGGGGGTTGGACAAACGCGTGTTGGTTGTCGTTACGGGCGAATTCGGCCGGACCCCCAAGATCAACTACCAACCGAGCACCGGAGCTGGCAATGCGAGTGCCGCAGCGGGCACCAAGCAACCCGGCCGTGATCATTGGCCTCGTGCTTTTTCCAACGTCTGGGCCGGTGGCGGAATCGAAACCGGACGCTTCATCGGTGCGACGGATAAACGTGGCGAAGACGTGATTGAACGTCGCTGTAACGCCCAAGATTTTTTAGCGACGATCTATCACCATTTGGGCATCAACGGCTCGAAAGTCTTTATCAAAGATTTTAATGGCCGTCCCACACCGGTCATCGATCACGGTAAACCGATCACCGAGTTGCTGGGCTGATGCTCAGGGGTGATGTTTCGATAATGCCTGTATCCTTTCGGGCAACGGATCCTAGCCGCAGATGATGGCCGCCCGCCGCTTTGTCAAACTGCTACGATGCACCCCAACGTTGGAGTTGTTGTGTTGATCCTTACTTGGCGATAGGTCGTTGCCTGTCGAATACTTGATGAAATTTTTGGTTTTACTAATTGCACTGACGACCGCATCGACTGCCCTGGGCCAGTTGAAATTCGATGACCCCTCTCCACAACATTACAAGCTGAAAGCGCGGGCCAGCGACATTGATCGTCGTGTGCGATCGCATCCCGAGATTGGATTCGACTTGGAATCCGACGACGGCAAG
>JABDKS010000805.1 GCA_013002105.1 Pirellulaceae bacterium
CTGCTGCCCCCATCATCCGAGCGATAAACTTCGCCGCCAATTTGACGAGCACGTTGTGGTCGGGTCGGTGGAGGAGTCAACGACATCGTCTGTTCGGCTCCATCTCGCTTGACGACAATCGTAATTCGATCGCTAGATTTTGCGTCAGCGAAAAATCGTGAAATCTGTTTGGCTTGACTACCATCAATTCCGCCTGCAGATACAACGACGTCGCCGTTTCTCATCCCCGCACGTTGGGCAACGCCATTGCGGGCAACGTCTTTGATCGTCGGCTGACTGGTTGAAAGATCGATTGAAAACCCAAGAGTTGTTTTGATTTCAGTATCGTCAGTTGGTTCTTCGGGAAGTTGATCGTCAGGCATTGCATCTTGATCGCCCTGATCACCTTGGTCCTGCGTCAGCAGAACTCCTGGAGCCCCATCTCGTGGCGGACGCCCACGCTGCTGCTGATTGGCCTGGCCGGCCGGTGCGGGATTTTGATTCGAAACGGTTGCGTAAACAACGCTTGGATCTTTGGCGAAGTAGTCCAATCCGATTCGGCCGATTTCGCCAGATGGCAATCCGTCGGTTACTTTTTCAAACGATTCACCACCATCGGTTGAGCGATAGATGGCCGATCCGGGTCCGGCACCATCAAAGTCCCAGGCACGACGACGGCGTTCGTACGATGCGGCAATCACGTTGTCTGGATTCTTGGGGTCGACAATCACATCGACCACGCCCACGTCATTATTAACGAACAGTACTTTGTTCCATGTCTTGCCACCATCACTGGTCTTAAAAAGACCGCGTTCCGGACTCGCCGAATAAAGGTTTCCCAATGCAGCAACAAAAACCGTGTCGCCGTTGGTTGGATGAACAACGACTCGACCGATGTGCTGTGAGTCTTTGAGCCCCATGTTGGTCCAGGTCTTGCCGCCATCAGTTGACTTGTAGACGCCATCTCCCCAAAGCGAGCTTCGTTGATTGTTGGCTTCACCCGATCCAATCCAAATGTTACTGGAATTCGATGGATCAATTGCCACGTCGCCGATGGTGATTGTGCCTTCGTTTTCGAAAATGCAATTCCATGTGGTTCCGTTGTTCGTGGTTTCCCACAAACCACCCGCGGCACTGGCAACGAGAATGTGATGTTCGTTGTCAGGAAAAACGGCGATATCCGTGACACGACCACCGGTTGCGGTAGGGCCGATCTCTCGCCATTTGAACGAGTCGGTCCAGTCATCCTGGGCCGAACTCGTTTGAACAATAAGAACAGCCATACCAATCGCGAGGCAAAATGCCAAAGGGAGCTTGCGCATGATTTTCGTCACTTCTAATACCAAGGTGTTTGAGCTCAAGATAACCAACCGGACCATCTCACACGCCGTCTCAGGGCACGCCAGTTCGGAACGTACGATTCTAATTCGTCGTCGTCGTGTTTTCCATCTAACAATGGATATCACGTCACACAGAACGGAAAATGTTTGAATTGACTATTATTCCGAACAAATTCACCTGATCCAGTGCTTAATCCGGAGTGTTGATTTTCAATTCTTCATTTTATCGTACAAACGATTTGGAAAGTCCGGTTCAACGGTTCGCGTATCTACGAACGCCGCTTCGAGACGTTTTACAATTTCAACATTTTGAGACGCAAGATCCGTTGTCTCGTTTCTGTCCGCTTCCAGATCATACAGTTCCCACGGTTTCGGGTTGTTGCTGTTGACACCGCGCCGGACTGCTTTCCATCGCCCATCACGAATCGCGATCAATCCTGAATAGCCGTTGAAGTCCCAGATCATCGGTTCCGTGCGTGGAGCAACCGGTTTGCCATGCAAGGCAGGGCCCAGATCAATCCCGTCCAGTTGCTGTCCGCCAGGCAGTTGCGCCTGGGCAATTTTGGAAAGTGTGGGGAACCAGTCAGGGAAATACGAGGGCACGTCGGTCGTCGAACCTGGCTCAACATTGCCTGGCCATTTGACGATGCAGGGAATGCGAATCCCGCCTTCGTAGCAACTTCCTTTGAATCCTTTCAGCCCGCCGGCGGAGTTAAAGAATGTACAC
>JABDKS010000816.1 GCA_013002105.1 Pirellulaceae bacterium
ATGTACATGGGCTGCCTGATGCTAGGTTTGCTGTACCTATTGGCGGATCTGCCTCGGCTACGGATGGCGGTTTGGGGCGCGCTGGCCGTTGCGATCACGATTCATACGGTTGCGATCATCTGTCGAATTCAAATCACAGGTCGCGCACCGGTGATCAACCTCTATTCGTCAGCAGTCTTTATCGGCTGGGCGGCTGTGTTGTTTGGTTTGATCATCGAACGCATCTTCCGCTACGGCACTGGAAACGTACTTTCGGCAACGGCCGGAGTACTGTCGCTATTGGTTGCCTACGGATTGAACACCGGCGATACGATGCCGGTCCTGCAAGCCGTTTTGGACACGCAATTTTGGTTGGCCACGCATGTGATCACGGTCACGCTCGGATATTCGGCAACGATGGTCGCCGGCACGATTGGGATTGGGTATCTGATCGCCGGTTGGTTGGGCCGCGACAAGAAACTGATGCACAGCCTGTATCGATGTTGTTACGGAGCGGCCTGCTTCGGGATTCTGTTCAGCTTCATCGGCACGGTGTTGGGTGGCCTGTGGGCTGATGACAGTTGGGGCCGCTTCTGGGGCTGGGATCCAAAGGAAAACGGCGCGCTGTTGATCGTGATTTGGAACGCGTTGATGTTGCACGCTCGTTGGGACGGCCTGGTCGGACCGCGCGGGTTTGCATCCCTGGCGATCGGCGGCAACATTGTCACGGCCTGGAGCTATTTCGGGACCAATGAATTGGGCATCGGTCTGCACAGCTACGGATTTACCGAAGGCGTACTGATGTACCTCAGTTTGTTCATTGCCTCGCAATTGGCATTTATCTTTGCCGACGGTGTGGTGCGGATGATGGGTCTGAAGTTCGGTCCACCAGCGGCGACTTGACCAGCAGGTTTTCGGTGCCGAGTACCCCGTGCTCAGCCCTCAACTCTTAACCCTCAATACCGCGTCCCACTCTCGGGCTGTTCAATTGTGGGACCGCCTTGCCAACGAGTAGCGCTGCGGATCCGTGACTGCGCCCCAGGCAATGGGCGACTGGGGGGAACGAAGATGTTGGTCAGCCAACCCGTCTGATTTGATAGCGGGACCATCACACTGTGCGACGGCGCGATTGCCGTGACGACCGCTAACGCATCCAAGTCGGTATCTGTCGAGCGCACCATTGGGATTCCATCCAGGCACAGCGCCGTGTCGGCTTCCAGGTTGTTGAATCCGGGCACGCTGTGGCAGATGCCGTCAAGTTCCATTTGCGTGCTGTTGATGTTGAACGCAACAGCCAACAGGTCGTAGGGAACGTCATCGACGCCGTCAGGAAATCGAACTTCGAAACCCAAATGCTGTTGTGCCGACAGCAACAACGATCTTCCGATCCGCCCGTCAATCGCGCGAATCGAACCGACGATGTCACTGTGTCTCTGACTGGGATCGATACGGCAGCGGTCCAGGTGAATCGTTGCCTTGCCGGA
Organism: Pirellulaceae bacterium; assembly: GCA_013002105.1. The sequence continues at coordinate 1,464 of JABDKS010000816.1, forward strand.
CAGACGATGCGATTGTTTTTCGAACAGGCGATCGAGCGCGACTTTGTCAAACGTGGCACCGCTAAGATCAACAATCCATTCATTGGCATCGGATTGCCAACGCATCGTGCCAATAAACTCCGCTTCGCTTCCTAAAGCGTCCAGCGCGGGCAGATAGTCGGCCAGGGCAGAGCAGGGCAGGGGAGTGCGGCCCGTGTCCAGAACCCACTTCGTTTTGGGTGTGCCGGTTTCCCGATCACGATTGACCTTCACGGTCACCGGCGAATCTAACTGGTAATTTGCCGGAATGCATTGCACAGCCGCTTCGACTGAGTTACCGGACGGTCGAAGCCAGGCGCCGACATCGCGCAGGGTCATCGCACCGCTGCGACTATGGATCGTCAAATCATTCGCTGCGAATCGTACCGGCCGATCGGTCCGCTCGGGGTCACACAGAAATCGGTCATGAATTAATTTCCAAGCGCCCTGCAACTGGCTCGACTGTAGTTCCGGCTGGTGAAGTAAGATCGATACTTCGTCGCTCTGTTTGGCCCATTCAACTTCACGGACTGCCGCGACTTCGCGCAACGTTTCCGGATTCACCAATCGAACACCGCGTAGATGAACCGTCGAAGGAGCCGATCGACGGAAGTCATCGATCCGAACGATCAAGCC
>JABDKS010000850.1 GCA_013002105.1 Pirellulaceae bacterium
CGTACCGGTGTCGGCACAGTGACGGAAGTTTCCCGCTTTCTGCGGCCACCAGTCTTCGTATAGCGACCTGTATTCTTGGACCAAGGGTTTGCCACACGGACCCTGCCGTCACACTTTGGACCGCCACAGAAAGACGCCGCAAAGCATTGGGGTCAAGCACGTCCAAACGTAGAAGACGATGCCTGGTTGTGGCTGGGCGTTGGCGAGACTACTGGACGGATCCAGTAGTGTCCCGCCAATCACATAAATCACCGCGGCTAATAGCGCCGACAACGCGAATCCTCCGGCCACTTTGACGCCAGCAGTTGCGCGACCCGCTCCGATTCCCACCGCGATCGCACTTGGTAAACCAATCACAATCCATTGGAGGGTATGCAATAGCATCGCATAGATGTCACCACTGCCCACGGAACTGATCGCGGTATCTTGTAGCTCGAGAATCGGTCCGGCGGTGAACCATCCCAGGGGCACGGCGACGACGATTGCGACCAACGCACCGATGATGCCGGCGACGAACCGCTGATTCAGAAAGCCGGCGGCCCAGCCGAACAAGACTGCCATCAGGACGCCCAGACTTGAAAGTAGCCGGCCATGATTGGTTGTATCGTTGACGGCGATCATTGCTTCCGCTTCGGTGTACCGTTCACCCATTGGCCCTGCAGCCACGATCTCGCTGTAATCGTCTGGCAACGGCGCTTGGAACTCCGAGAGCATGACCTTGGTGAGGACGACAGCCAAGATCGCGGCAACGAGTCCAACGAATAACCAGGCCCAATAATGGGAAAGGTTGTCGCTCGGCGTGCCTGCTGTTTGATCACTCGCGTCTACCGCATCGGTATCGATCGCCGGATTTTCGGATTGCTCGCTTTCGGCATGTTCGCTTTCGGCATGATTGGGGATCTCATCGGAATTCATCGTGTTAGTTGGGCTTTGGGGAGACGTGAGACGGGGCTACAGGGGATCGATGAAATCCGCGACCGCATCGTGAAAGGTGGAACCATCCTGCAACACACGCTCTTAGTGTATCGATGCGTTGCCGCAAGACGTAGCGGATATCGCCAGACTTGCAAACAGTTATGAACGGCTAGCCAGTCCGGCTATGACCACGTCGGGCTGCGGCAAAGACAGATGCCCTGCTGGGACCTAGTGTAGACAAGCCAGCACCGCCATGCTGCGGCAGGTTCGCGCTGAACAAGAAAAAAGCCCGCGTTGCAATAACGCGGGCTTTTGATTCGATTGGACATCCGATGGCAGCTCTAGCGAAGCTGGCCTTCGATTGCCGATCGCAGTTTGCCCAAGTATGCGTCGGCTTGGCCCACTTCGTTGACCACTTTGTCACGCATCTCTTTGATCGACGCATCGGCCGATGCCAGCAACGTTTTGGCTTCGGTCTGTCGCGAATCAAGCCATTTTCGTAGTGCCACCGACTCACGTAAATGAGTCTCTTCGACCTTGACTGCCAGTTTTCGTTTGGACGTTTGGATTTGTCCGGCAACGGCGTCACGAGCAGCACTTTGGAAGATCTGTCCGAGGTTGGAATTCAGTTGCAAGTCCAAGTCTCGCCAAGTCCCGTCAAAGGTTGCGTCGACTTCGATGTTGTCCACGGCAGCCAAGCTTTGACCCAATGCAACGGCTGCGGGCGACTGGGCGTAGCGTGGATCGACTTGCAGGTGCATTTTCAATCCGGATTGCTTGCTGACCAAGCGACCGGAAATGTTCTCACCTTCGGTTCGCAATTGAACCCAGAGTTCTCGCTGCCCGCCTTCGATCGTGATTCGGGCATCGTTGGGATTGCCAAGTTTCATTGCATCGGCGTCGGTTTGTGGCCAATGCAATGTCAGCACGTCAACGTCCACACCTTGACGACGGTCACGAACGATTTCGATCCGGACAACATCGGGGCCTTCCAAACGCAAGCGAGCTTGGGTCGGTTCGGCCAGTAGTTCAGGTGTGGGCGTCAAGTTTTCGACAACACCTGTTAGGACATAGTCCTTGCCATCGGCCGACAGCATTCCGCCGACTTCGCAATGGCGGACCATGATCTCGGGTCGTCGTTTCAAGCCCAACAGATCGTAGTCAACACCGCGAGCTCGTTGGCTCTCGGGTGCCACCATGGTGTAGTCGGCGATCGCGCGTCCACCCTGCAGGTAGCCACGGATTCGTTGAACTTGGTCGCGAACCGCGTTGGCCATCAGATCGACACCAAAGTTGTCACTTTGTGACATCGCTCCAGGCACATACTGGTCAATCTTGTCCAAATCGACTTGCTTGGCCTGTTCCAGCGCCGCGATGTCATCTTGCAGTCGTTGGGGTAACGAATCGATCGTTTCACGTACGACTTGCAACTCGTTGCGTGTTGTCGTTGCACGTGCCAGAGTGCGATCAAGCTGCTCCCAGTCGCGGAGCGGGTTGTCGATCCCGCGTGCTGTGTCACGAATTTCGCGAATTTGCTGTTCCAGAGCACGCGCTCGTACGACAAGCGAGTCGTATTCGGTTTCCCAACGCGTACGAATCTCCTGGCTACGACGGACCGTTTCGAGTCCACCGATGACGGATTCGGCGTGGTCTTCTAGTTGATCGGTGGCACCGCGAAGAAATTTTCCCAACATGCCGGCGCTTTCGTCGGCGGTGGGGGCGGCGCGATGTTCGTCGACCAAATGCCCGGAGCTATCGCGTTGCGTGCCGATTTGCAGGCCAGTGATATGTCCTTCGCTGGCGATCCAGCGACGGTGCAGCAACGACTTGCCATCGATGACCAAATCAATCGATTCGGCGCGAAATGCGTCGCGCATTTCCTTGTCGGACCGTGGATCAGCGACGCGAAAATCGGTGTACTGAATCCTTGGTGGAAACAGGCCGACCTCGGATCGAGCGATTTCGACCTTCGCACCCGTAGCTTGTTCCAAGCCATAGGCGGTGACATAGCTTGCGACGGGACCGAGGCCCCATCGAACCAGCATCAACACAACAACGACGATTAACAGCCGTGTAATAATGTATCGCCAACGAATCATGCCGCTTTCCTTTGCTGCTGTGAGTCGCGCAATTGACGAAGCAAGTAATTGAGGGCTTCGTCCATTGGAGGAGGTGGTGCGTCCGCAGCCACGGGCTGCTCGAGGGGAGCTTGTGCGACGGGGATCGATTCGTCGCTAACGTCTTTCATACGAATCACGTCGATTCGAGTTTCGACCGACAGGTGAGTGTCGTCTGTGGCTACCGCCGGCAACGTTTCGCCTGTTTGGTCGATCGGTTGAATGACTGGTTGGTCGGCTGGTGGATCTACGCGATGGATGGGGGTGACCGCCTGTGTTGGATCATCAGCAGGCTGAGTGTTCGACGAATCGTGGCCTGTCGTGCCCTGCGAGATTCGGACTGCTGGAGTATCCGATGCGGATGGCTGCTGTGTTGCAGATGTCGCATCCGCAGCGGGCTTTGGTGATGTGCTGTTCGCGACGCGCCGAGCGGGCACGTGGGGCGACGAAACCTCTTGATGACTTTGGTCGACCAATACAACTGAATGTTTGGCGACGTTGCGGTTCTGTTGTTGGATTTCCGTCGTTTCTCTCTCCGTCTCTTCTGCTTTGGTTGGAGCGAACAAGCGGAAAACCGGATAGGTCAACATGAAAATCGGGAGCACTGCGGCCACACCGATGACAAAACTGCCCATCACGATCGTGTTGTTCAAATCGGTCCAGGGGACCAAGGGCAATTGCCAAGCCTTGGATGCTGTTTCTGCCCAGGAAGGATTGGTCAGAATGAAACTACCGACTTCGTGCGAATACTGGTCGAGCTTGGCGGCGGCGAACGAGACACCGACAGCCGTCAGCCCTGCCATGGCATGATTGAGTCGCAGCGACAGCACCACAATCAAAATGGCCAAGGCCAAAAGATTGCCGTGGGGCACGACGCCGAGTAACGCTCCAAACGCTACCGCCGCAGCTAACTGATGCGGATATTTGCGACCGGCAATTGCCGTTTTGAGGCTCTTAATGAGCTTGATCGTCCAAAAGATCATGGTGGTGCGCCTCCATGCGCACAGTTCTCGCTTCGAAAACCTACTGATGCGTTTATCGGCATCAGGTGGCCGGATATTCAGTACAGACCGCAGATTTTCACACGCTAGACCAGATTCCGACCGACAGCATGTGAAGTTAGGTGCTTTACGAACACGCCGCGGCAAGGCCGGTCATTGGCGGATGGCGAGAATTTGCCGACAATTCAGGGGCTCTGACCAAACGTGTCACACCGGTAGGCGACATTAGCGATTGGGACATTGTGATGCGTCCCTTTTTCTATTTTTCTCGCCGTCCCTTTTTCATTGAAAGCTTTTTCTCTGTGACCCCCGCTGCAAAACGTCCTCAAACAGACCTTCGCTGTGAAACTCATTTTCTGGGATGGGACGGAGCATTGTTGCCGCGAGCGGTCGATTTTCTCTATGCGCGGTTCGCGTCGGCGGACAGTTTTGATCTTGGCAAACTCATTTGCGTTTTGCCCACGGCCCGTGGGAGTCGTCGGCTGAGATTCTTGTTGCAAGCTCGTGCCAACGAGTCCGGATTGACGTTTCGACCGCCCAAGGTGATCACGACCGGACAGCTGGCCGAGTCAATCTATCGTGCTCCCGGATCCATCGCTTTGGACTTTGAGCAAACGCTAGCGTGGTCGGAAGTCTTGCAATCGCACAGCGCTGACGATTTGCTGCCTCTGTTACCCACCCTGCCCGCCGCCGAAGCGATCAACGCATGGATGGAATTGGCAGGAACGCTGCGTCGATTGCATGCTGAACTGGCATCGAGCCAATTGAGTTTTAGCGATGTTGTTGATGAAGCCGAAACGGAGTCGGAGAAGCGTCGCTGGCAATTGTTGGCACGGTTGTTCAAAAAATATTTGAACGTTTTGAACAAGGCCGGTTTGGTTGATCCACATTGGGCACGTCGTGAGGCGATTGAGTCATCGACCTGCAGCAGCGATCATCCGATCGTCCTGATCGGCACGAGCGATTTAAGCGACGTGCAGTTGTCGATGCTGCGTTGCGTGGCCGACCAAACCATTTCGCTGATCGCCGCACCCGAGAGCGAAGCGTTTCGGTTTGATGAATTTGGAAGTGTGGGCACGGATGATTGGTTGAAACATGAATTGCCGTTGCTCGACGAGCAGTTGGTATCCGCAGGCGATGTGTCGGACCAAGCGGTTGCGGTGGCGGAGTTGCTCGCGGACTTTGCCACCCAATACGCGGCTGACCAAGTTACGGTTGGCGTTACCGATGAATCACAAGTGGGTCCGGTCGAATTGGAGCTGCGCGGGTGCGGTGTCAAAACGTATCGACATCTGGGCTGGACCGTCGCCGAGACCGCAATCGGTCGGCTGTTCGATTTAACCGCCAATCATCTCCAGCAGGGGACTTGGCAAACGTTGGCTGCACTGGTGCGTCATGCTGATATGCATCGTTTTGTCAGCGAGCAAATCGCGGCGACCGCTACCAAGGGGAATCAAACGGAATCCGATTGGCTGATCGATTTAGACAATTTATTGGCAGCACACTTTCCATTGCGGGTTGCGGATCCGTTGCCGCCGCAGGCGATCGAGAATGGTCCGATCGCGGTGGAAGTATTGCGGATCGTCAACGAGTTGTTGTCAGGCTTCTTTGCCGATGCGCGTCCGATTGCCGATTGGAGTTTGTCGATCGTCCAGTGGTTGGAACGCTTGTATGCCGAACACGCCGTTTCTGACCCCATTGCGAACGACGACAGTGATTCCTTGGATCCGCAATGGTCCCGGCTCGACCGAACTGGCAAGGCATTTGCAAAAACAAAATCGCTATTGAACCGATTTTCGGATCTAAACCATCAATTGGACGTCGCCGTCAGCGGTAGTGTCGCATTTGAGATGCTTGTGGGTCGTTTGGCCGAACAACGTGTCGGTGACACGCCAGAGCCGGACGATGTTGAAATTCTTGGTTGGTTGGATTTGGCCTTGGATGATGCACCGGCGATGGTCGTGATGGGATTGAACCATCCGTTCGTCCCCGGCGCCGTGACGAGCGATCCATTTTTGCCGGGCACCTTGCGGACGCGATTGCGTATGGCCGACAACAACCGCCGTTACGCGCGGGACGTTTACGCGATGCACTTGCTGATCACGACACGCCCGTCGGTCCGGTTCGTGGTCGGCCGCAATGCGGCTGACGGTTCTCCAACGCCACCGAGTCGTTTGATTGCCGCGGCAAATGCGGTCGATTCGGCCAGGCGAATTCGTCAACTGCTCTCTGGTTCACGAGCTGCTGTCACGATTGAGCATTGCTGGGATACCAACGTCGCCGTTAGCCAGTTGCCGATTCCCCCATTGAACGCGGATCCGGCACAGATTCAATCGCTCAGCGTCACAGCATTTCGCGATTATCTGATTTGTCCGTACCGATTTTACCTGCGTCACGTTTTGCGACTGCGCCCTTTGGAGGATGCGACCGGCGAATTGGCGGCCAACCAGTTCGGTGATTTGGTGCATGGCACATTGGAACGGTTCGGGCTTTCAGCCGACAAATCACTGACCGACCAAGACAAAATCGAAGCCGCCTTGTTGCAGCATTTACACGAATATGCGGAATACGTGTACGGCGATGGCGTTGCGATGGCGGTCAAGTTGCAAGTCAAGCAGGCTCAGCAACGTTTGAAGTTTGTTGCGGCGGCTCAGGCGGCACGGATTGCCGAAGGTTGGGTGATCGACAAGACAGAAGCGAGTGTGAAAGAAGTCGCCACCGCGAACTCAGCGGCCGCCGGAATTGTCGTCGATGGTAAGCGGATGGGGATTCGCGGTCGATTTGATCGAATCGATCATCATCCGGTCACCAACCAATGGGCCATCTTGGACTACAAAACGCACGGACACAAACCAGAGAAAAAACATTTGGGAAAGGTCGATGGTCGGGAAACCTGGGTCGATTTGCAGTTGCCGCTCTATCGAATGATGGTTCCGTTTCTGGGGATTGATGCTGAACCGGCCAATGTGCAACTGGGATATTTCAACGTCAGCGAAAAAGATGCGGAAACCGGCATTCATATCGCGCAGTTCACAGACGAACAACTCAGTGCTGCCGACGAGCTGATCTATCAATGTATTCGCGATATTTGGGCGGGGAGATTTGAACCAACCGATGACCGTGTGCAGTACGACGACTACGAGATGATTTTGCAGACCAGCGTGCCTCAGCGATTGTTAAGCGAAGCGGAACAGCCAGGATTCGAATCGGCGGAGGAAGGGTCGTGAGCGACAAAGCAGCTAAGAATCGTGCCGATCAGTTAGATCTTTTTGGCGTCGATGATGATGTCCAGGGTGCCGACCGCACCTCGATAACCGATATCAATTCCAGTTTGCATGAAACTGGAGGTGACGACGGTGCCGTAGCATTAATGGGCGAGACGTCTACAGGCGACGCATTGGCGTCACGTTTGGTGCGAGCCTCGGCCGGTACTGGCAAGACCTATCAACTGACCGCCCGATTGCTGAAGATTTTGTTGCAGGGTGTCCCCTGTGAATCGATTCTCGCCACGACATTCACCCGCAAAGCTGCGGGCGAAATTTTGAATCGGTTGCTGTTGGCGCTGGCGGATGCGGCCGATGAACAGAATGACCAGGCGTTGGAAAAACTGCGAGAGCAAGTTGGGATCGAAAATCTTTCGCGTAAAGTGTGCGTGAATCTGCTGGACACACTCCTGCGTAATATTCATCGGCTGCGAATTTGCACGCTCGATAGTCTGTTCGCACAACTTGCCAGATCGTTCCCGTTTGAGCTTGGCTTGCCGCCCACATGGCGGTTGACCGATGAGATCGAAGAGGGCTGGTTGCGCCGACAGGCCATCGAGTCGATGATTTCGTCACTTGATCCGGCAGAAACGATGACTCTCTTGTCGATGCTGTCCAAGGGCGACGTCAAGCGATCCATCGCATCGGAACTGACCCAAGTGATCGATCAGGCCTATACAGTTCAGCGACAATGCACCGTCGATGTGTGGAACAAGCTGCAGTCACCCCAGCGTCCCGAGTCACCCGATTTGACACGTGCCGCGGGAATGATGCGACAGGCACAAGCACCACAGAAAACCGTTCGAGCGAAACTGGACAAGTGCGCTGATTCGCTCGAACTGCGGGATTTCAAACCGCTGACCGATGACACGTTGATTATCAACATCGCAAAAGCGCGGCGTACAAAGTCCGAAGTGAAGCTTGGCCGGTCCAAGTTGCCCGAGGGATTAGACGAAGCGTTAGACGTGTTGTACAAGGCCGTTCGTTGCGAATCGCTCTCCCTATTGCAGGCAAAAAACGAAGCGACCGGTACGGTTTTGTCGACCTACGACTATCACATCACGCAGTTGAAGCAGCGAATCCGGGCGTTGGGTTTCGAGGATGTTGCGGTGCGGCTTGCCAACGAGTTTCGTTCGTTCGACCATCAGTCGCTGACCAACCGGATGGATGGTGCGATTGATCATGTTCTCTTAGACGAGTTTCAAGATACGTCACCGGTGCAATGGCAAGTTCTGTTTCCGCTGGCCAAGCGGGCGGCGACACCCGAGACCGAGGCGAGCGGTGCCGACGACTGGCGGATCAAACGATCGTTCTTCTGTGTTGGCGATACCAAGCAAGCGATCTATGGCTGGCGCGGAGGTGTCGCGGAAATTTTCGACGCCGTGGCGCAACAAATCGACGACGTGGAGGAAGTCCAGCAGAACAAGAGTTACCGCAGTAGCCCAGTGATTTTGGACGTGGTGGATCGAACATTCAAGAATTTGCAGCGACATCCATTGGCCGCACTGCCTACGCCGCGTGACGCCACTCAAAAAGCGACGTACGTTGCTGACGCGATTATTCGTTTTGCCAGACGGTTTCCCGAACACCAGTCTGCGAAAAAAACATTGCCCGGTTACGTTCGATACGAAACGGCGCGGAAAGTCGATGGAACCGCTGACGAGCAGCGTCGTGCCTGTTTGGAGCACGCAGCCCGCCTGATCCAGGGGTTGAATCAAGAATCGCCTGGCAGAAAGATCGGAGTGCTGACGAGGACCAACAAAACCGTTGCCGCCTTGATTTTCTTGCTCGATTCGATGGGCGTCGAAGTTAGCCAGGAGGGCGGAAATCCACTGATTGATTCTGCCGCCGTCGATCTGATTTTGTCGACGTTGATGTGTGCCGAACATCCCGGCGATGGTCGTTGGTTGTTTCATGTGATGGGGTCTCCACTGGCCGGCGAATTGGGAGCAGATCCTGGTGAATTCGTGCGTCGAATGATCGATGACCGAGGGTTGTCCGAGACGGTCGAGTACTTGGCGGGCGTGGTGGCACCGCATTGTGATAACCGAGATACATTGCGATTGCGGCAGTTGACGCAACTGGCAATGACCTACCAGCGAAACGCCGCACCACGTTTGCGAGATTTTGTGCAGATGGTTCGCGAAAAAAAGATCGAGCGACCACAGTCGGCACATGTTCGCGTGATGACGGTTCACCAAGCCAAGGGTTTGGAATTCGACATCGTTGTGCTTCCAGAAGTGGACGGGAATCTGATTCGCCCCAGTTCTGCCAGCGTTGCTGATGTCGGTCAACTCGGCGAGCCACCCAACGCGATGACGCGATCGATCAACGAGAAGGAATGGCATTTCCTGCCCACGTCGTGGCAACGCGCGTTCGGCGAACAAGTCTCCGCGCAGACGACCGAAGCGTTATGTTTGTTGTATGTCGCGATGACCCGCGCCAAACAAGGTTTGTATATTGTGATTCCGCCGTCGTCGAAAGAAAAATTCGAGAACAAGACGCCTGCATCGATGATCTTCCATGCGTTGCAATGCGAGGCGGATCCCTCCCAAGGTGAAACGCTTTTGTTCGAGCATGGAGACCCGAATTACTTGGCAAGCGATGGCGACGATCGAGTCGATGAACAACAACCGATTCGCGCAAATGTGTCGAAGTCCATCGTATTTCGATCGTTGCCGAAAGTTCCCCGACGGAATCAATCAGCCGACATCCAATCTTTGACGTAACTCGCCTGCTAACTTGACGTTTTTATTCTGGAGAGAATTGTTTGAGCCCTCGAAAAATCCTACACGCCGCTGACATCCATTTGGATAGCCCGCTGCAACAGTTGGGCGGCTACGACGATGCGCCCGCCGATGAGATTCGTGGGGCTTCGCGGCGAGCGTTGGAGAACATGACGCAGCTTGCCATTGAACAGCAGGTCGATTTGGTTGTGATCGCCGGCGATCTGTACGACGGCGATTGGCGGGATCAAAACACCGGATTGTTCTTTGTCTCGCAAGCCAGTCGGTTGGTTCAAGCGGGGATCCCGCTCGTGGTCATCCGCGGCAATCATGATGCCCTGAATGTGATGACGTCCTCGCTGCCATTGCCTGATAATCCTGATGGCAGCGAAATCATGATGGCAGCTGATCGAGTTGACTGTCGGATTTTTGAATCGATCGGTGTCTGCGTGCAGGGACGTTCGTTTGGCAAACGCGAACAGAAGGAGGGACTCGCGGCACAGTATCCCGCTCCCGTGTCAGGAATGTTCAATCTTGGGCTGCTGCACACCAGTCTCAATGGCGCCGAAGGTCATGACAATTACGCTCCCTGCACACCGGCGCAATTGACCGACAAGGAATACGACTATTGGGCACTGGGGCACATCCATTTGCGAGGCGAACATGGGATCGACGGCGGGGCACCGATTGTTTTCAGCGGCAACATTCAAGGCCGGCACATTCGTGAATCGGGTCCCAAGGGTTGCGTGATTGTCGATATCGACGCTCAGGAGCAAACGACCAGAACCTTTTATCCACTTGATGTGGTGCGTTGGCAGTTGTGCGAGATCGACGTTTCGCTGGCAACCCATCGCGACGATGTGTTGGACAGTTTGCAGCAATGGATTCGTGAAACGTTGCCGCGAATCGACGATCGCATGTTGGTGGTGCGTGTGCGGTTGGTCGGTGCGACGCCCATGCACAGCGAATTGCATCGCAGTCGGCGTCAATTCGAAGCCGCTCTGCGCTCGATCACCGTAACCGACGGCGAGCAACGTACTTGGTTAGAAAAAGTTCGGATCGCAACCACAGCACCCGTCGAGACAACGGCGGGCGTGGAACTGGACGGGCCCATGGAAAGCATCACCACGGTCGTCAACCAAATGCGTGATGCTGAGGATTCGGATCAAATGATACGAGACGAACTGTCCAAGCTACTTGGCAAGATACCGGTCGAACTATTAGGCAACGTAGATTCCTTTGGCGGCGACGATGATCAGTGGAGTCGGCGATTGATCGAATCTGCGGCAGCAGATTTGATGGGACGTCTCCATGGACAGGAGGCAGCCGAATGATCATTGAACGTCTCGGATTAAAAGCCTACGGTCGATTCACCGATTATTCGCTGGACCTGTCCGCTGCGCCAAATCGATTTCACATCGTATACGGTCTCAACGAGTCGGGGAAATCGACCAGTTTGCGCGCGATCAAGTCGCTGTTGTACGGGATGCCCACTCGAGCGATCGATAACTATGTTCATCCCAACAGCAAGATTCGAGTCAGCGGAACTTTGGTCAATGCAAATGGTGATGTATTGCAATGCGTGCGTCGCCGCGGCCGAAAAAATACGCTGCGGGATGAAGCGGATAAGGAAGTGATTGCGGATTCCGCGATGCATCAGATGTTGTCCGGAATCGACCGTGAGACATTTGAACAGCGATTCGGGTTGTCTCACGACGAATTGGTCCGAGGTGGTGCCGATATCATTTCTGGCGGCGGTGATTTGGGGACAATCTTGTTTGCCGCGAGCGCCGGAGTGAGCAAGTTGCGTGAAGTGCAAACGCAATTGGACGAATTGTGTGCGAAATTGTTCATTCCTGGCGGTAAGAATGGTTCGTTGAACATCATCATGAGTCAGTTTAAGCAACAAAAGAACGAGTTGCGCGAAGCTCAAGTGCCACCATCGGAGTATGAAGGCAAACGTGAACGACTGCGAAAGAAGCGAGACGAAGTGAGCAAGGTCGATCGGCAAGTCAAGAAATTCGCCGGTGAGTTATCCCGACTCAAGGCTTTGCAGAAAGCATTGCCGTTAATTCCCAGATGGGAAAGCACTCAGCAACGGTTGGATGAACTTTCAGGTACGCCTTCGTTAGATGACGCTTTTACTGACCGTCGCCGGGCAGCCATGACTGAACGTGAACTGGTCGTCAGAAAACAGGCGGATTTGAAAGCCCGATTAACGCAATGGAGACAGCAGCTAGATCAATATTCAGAAGCCTCCGAAGTGACGGCAAATCAGATCGAGATCGAAAATCTCTTTCAGAAACTTGGGGCGCGGCAGGAGGCGGTCGAAAAACGAGTGGAATTGGTTCGAAAACGCGATGAGTTGAATCGGCAAATGATTGACTTGTTGCGCGAATTTGGTGTGGTGGTTGTCGCCGAGGGCGAACGCGAGGTTACTGAGGCGGTCGATGATGCGATTGAGAAGATGCAGGTGGGCGACGCCGTTCGAAAGGGGATATACGAACTGGCACGCCAGCACGAACGATTGATTCAGCAACGCGATGATGCGTCTGAAAAGTTGGGTGTCATCGAGCACAAGATTGCTGATCTGGAGCAGGAACTCGAGGAAATGCAGGTCGCCGGCGACCCGGAGATGCTGAACCAATTGCTCGACTCGATCGGACATCCGTCCACTTTGTTGGAGTCGCTTGCCGAGCAGATCGCAGAATCGGATCGCTGTAAACGACGCTGCGAATCGGAGCGCCGCAACTTGCACGGCACCGATGCCACGTTCATGGAACTGGCAAGGCTGCGATTGCCCGGGGCGTCAGAAATCCAGCAGGCGATCGACGCGATGGAGCACGCGGCGAAAGTCGTTGCCCTTTGGCAATCGAAACAGAATGACTTGTCGCTGCAAATTCGCGAGGTGAGTCGGCGGATTAAGGCAGAAAAAGTCGGTCAACCGTTGCCGACGCTCGCGGATTTAGACGAGTCGCGTCGTGCCCGTGACGAGTTGGTATCGCAGATCGATAAGGACGATCGCATCACAACTGACGCATTGCGGTTAGCGATTCATAAAGCGGATCAAATCGTGGATATGATTCAATTGCATCACGAATCGGTGCATCAGCGATCCTTGGATTTGGGAACGCTGAAGTCCCTCCAGGAAGAAATGACGGAAGTCGAGTCCGTGTTAGCAACGGCTCAAGAATCATCGGAGTCCGCGCAGCAGCAATGGCAGGCACTTTGGCAAATGATAGGGGTGGTGGCCGACGCTCCGTCGCGGATGGTGCGATGGGTCGCTGACCACGAAAAATTGGTGGAAAAGGTCGACCAGTGGCAAGAGCAACTCAGTCGAGTCAAGGAAATCGAGAAACGAATCGACGCGACGTGCAACCGATTACGGCACGCGGTTGAGTCAGCGTCGTTTGTACCGTCCCATGCGTCCGATAGTGGCAGGTCCCCAAACGGCGGGCGCAAAAATAGCGGAGTGGCCAAAACCAAGGCGGTCAACGGTGGTACAGAAAATGTTCGTGCAGAAAACGGGACGACCTTGTTCGCGAGTGAAGATTCACAGATCGACTTGTCGACGCTTTACGACGAAGCGATGCTGGTACGTCGAAAATTGAATGATGATTTGGTCAAGCGGAGGGAATTGGAATCACGACTGGTCGAGTTGAAGCAAGAGTTGCCGGCCGAAAAGTCCCGTCTGCAGTCGCGCCAGCAACAGGTTGATCTGTGGCAACAATCATGGGACTCCGCCACAGCGACCTTTACGCAGACTATCGGCGGCACACCAACGATGGTTGTCGAAATGTTCGATCAGATGAAAGAGCTGAGTTCCTTGAAGAGTCATCGTGACAATTTGGCCGAGGAGATTCGTTCCATCACCGACACGGATGCGAGTTTCCGTGCCAAGGTTAATGATGTGGCAGCGAGGATCGGTCAGGATTTGTCTGAGTCGCCAGATGACTTTGCGTTCGTGGGTCAGTTGTATCAGGAGTTGCGCGACGAACGTGCCGCGGCATCCAAACGCGAATCGATCGCTCGACAACTGGCCGAAGCCGAAGAGTCTTTGGAGGATGCGCAATCAGAGCAGGCGCAACATGAAGAGATGTTAAAGCAGTTGTGCGCTGACGCGGGCTGTGCGGATTTCACTGAGTTGGTCGCCATTGAGCGGCTCTCACGCGAATTGCGCGAGGTTCAAGCCTCATTCCAAGGCCTCGACGATCAATTGCGGATCCTCGCCGTCGACGGCGATGTCAAAAAGTTGATCGCGGAAGCACAATCGCAAGATCCAGGCGTGTTAGAAGTCGAAATTTCCCAACTCGATAGTCGTCAAACGGAACTGGTTGATGAATTGAATCAGTGTCAGCGCGAAGTGGGAGCATTGCAGCACGAACTCGATCGAATCGATGGGGGTTCGCGAGCGGCTGATTTGGGTCAGGCAATTCAGGTCACGGCCGGAAAACTAATCAGCGACGCGGAAGAATACGCACGACTGAAAATTGCTGCCATGATCTTAAAGCGATCCATCGAACACTATCGCAATGAGAATCAAGATCCGGTTTTGGAACATGCCCAGCGCTTTTTCCGGTCACTAACATGCGGTGAATATGAGGGGTTGCGTGTGGACCACGATACGGATGGCAAACTGACATTGATTGGAGTAAAGTCCGACGCCAACTCGGTCGGTGTGCCAGCGACGGTGATGAGCACTGGTGCGGCTGACTCGCTTTATCTCTCGTTGCGGTTGGCATCGCTGCAGCACCACTTGTCGCAGGGGTCGCCAATTCCATTGATCGTGGATGATTGTTTGGTGCAGTTAGACGACGAGCGAGCCGCGGCGGCACTGTCCGTATTTTCGGAATTGTCGACCCAGACCCAAGTGATTTTGTTCACCCACCATCGGCATCTGGTCGATTTGGCCAGCGAGCGGTTGGCACCAGACCAGTTTCACACGCACCATTTGCCTTGCTAGTAGTTGGATCGCACAACGTTGCCGGTGGCTTTATCGGTTGTCGACTCTCGATTTCTTCTCGGGAGCGAGGGATAACCGTTACAGGTCGCGTTGTCTGAACGTCGGGGCTTGCACAACCTTGACACCGCTTCTTTTGTTTCGACGACCGATCACAACGCGGTCGATAAACCATCCAGGAAAGATGCGGCTTGAGGCCCGAACCGATCACTGTACGCGCCATGGATAGGCACCGATGTTGGAGTTTTCGTCACTAGAACGGATCGCACAGCTATTTACAGCGACCGGTGACACATTGATTGATCGCCGAGGATTTATTCGTGGAGCAGCCGCGGGTGGAATTCTGCCGTTCGGGCTCGGTCGCAATAGCGGTGATCCCAAAATTCCTGATTGCCCGTTGAAAATTATCCGCGAGAAGCGGTTTGAGACACTCGTGGCATGTGTTCGCGCTCAGCTGGATGCATTGTGGTGTGGCCGTCCAGGTGACAATCCCTGTATCGTCGCCCAAGAGATTCTGACGTACGCTTCCTATCTTCCGAAGCGGATGCAGCATGGGGCCAATGTCGCATTACTGTGGATTGATCTGTATAGCAGAAAGAATGCGGGCGGCCGTCTGCATACTATCTCGACGCGCCGCGTGCGGGAGGTACTCAATCAAGGCGAGTACCCGCGGGGTCGATTTTCGCCGCCATTGATTCGGTGGGAAGACGATCATCTGCTGCACATGGCCGTCAGCGGGATCATGATGCTGGGGCGTCTGGTGATTCATTCACGCGGGCCGGCTCGCAAGTTGATCCAACTAGGCTGGTCGGAAATTTGCGAACAACCCAAGCATCTTGTTTCGGTTCCTCCCCCGCCACTGGCAGATCTGTCCGAGTACTACGATGTCTGTGTCATCGGTAGCGGGGCCGGCGGGGCAACGGTTGCCAACCGGTTAACAGCCGCTGGCAAACGCGTATTGATTCTGGATATTGGAGATTTTGTCAGCCCGGACGCGTTGATCCAAAAGATTCCGCAGCCCGACGGTTCGATTAAATTGGCACCGCCCCGCAGCGATGAAGTGTTGTATCGGTTGTACAAGGACGCTGGTGGGCAGATCTCAGGCGGAATGGGGAAAGTCAATTCGAAAATCGATCTGGCAATTCCTCGCTTGCGGAAAAAGATTCCCGTCAAGCAGACGATCAATGTTTGCCAGGCCAAGGTGTTCGGCGGGGGACCGTATGTCAATAACGCGATCCACCTGCCAATGTCCCAAGAGATCTACAACGACAAGTGGGCCGGACGTCAGCCCGCGAATGTTCCCTATGAACAGTTGTCTGACCTGATGACGGGGATTTGTGACGAGCTGGGAGTCAACACGGAAGTCACTGACGTGCAGACCAGTGATCGTAGCCTCCGGTTTGCAGAAGGCTGCGAGGCGTTGGGTGAAGAGGTGCAGCCGCTGCCGGTCGCAATGCGGACCAAATGTCTGGGCTGCGGCAGTGACAATTCGGTTGACAGTTTTGGTGACCACATCGGAGGCATTCATCCCTATTCACCTGGCGGCCCCAACAGCTTTCTTGTGCAGGCGATGCACAATCCAGAGCCTGCTGCGGTGTCGTATCGTACGTCCGCCAACCGATTGCGAATTCATCGCGACGAAGCGGGTCAGTTGCAGGTTGCCGGTGTCGATGTCAGCCGCGTCGAAGAAGGTGGGTGTCGGACCAATGCGACCATTCGGGCCAAGGAGTACGTCGTCGCGGCCGGAGTGGGGCCCACAACGAGTTTGTTGGCACAAGGTTTGTCATCCGCACGATCGCGTAATCGACATCTTGGAGAGCGTCTGACCGCCAACGTGGGTACCGCGGTCTATGCCATGTTTGACAAACCGATTTGGCCATCAGGCAGCGGACGACCTGAACCTGGCGTCACGCAGTGTTTTTTAGTCGACCGAAAAATGGTCGAACGTGACGGGCAGATGTTAGAAGAGCCGGCGCTCGAAAACTGGTTTCACTTTCCCGGAACGGTCGCGCTAGCACTGTGCGGATGGTTCAAGGAATTTGCCTGCGTGATGCGGCGATTCAATCATCTGTCGATGTCGGGAATTGTTGTTCCGACACAAGTGCGATGCAGCAATTACGTGGATTCCTGTGGAAAGATCCAAATCGAATTCGATTGTGATGAATTTGAATTGTTATTACGAGGAATGCGACGTGTCGCACGAATCTATTTTGCGGCTGCTAAACCAGACGATGGCGTGACGCTACATTTGCCAACCAAGTCGGTGTTGATGCGTGGCAATCGACCCGCCGTGATCCGATCGATGGCCGATTTTGAATGGGCTCTGTGTCAAATTCGCAAACGTGGACCCGCCTACATCAACTTGTTGACCACACACCCACAAGGTGGTGCGTCGTTGGGCGACGCGGTCGATCCCAGTACGTTCCAAGTGAAATCGGATTGTGAAGGCAATGTTCAGAATTTGACGGTTGCCGACGCAACTTTGTTCCCTGCCGGATGTGAGATCAATCCGCAATTGACGGTCAAAGCGCTCGCGACCTTGGCATCTCATCAAGTGCTGAAACGGCTCGCCGGCGAGAGTGTCATGGACACCACCGAGCAGATAGCCGACGGCGAAGCGGATCACAACGTTGACGTGTGAGTAGAACGGATGCCGCCAGAAGGTCATCCACGTGGCGGAATCGAAAGCGCCGACGTCAAAGTGACCGACAATCCTGCGGCTGAGGTTCAGTCGTCATCGCTTTGGTACGGGCGGATTTGACGAGCGAATGCACCGTTGACTTGCTGCGGGCATTCGCTGGTTCGCCAGCTCTTCCAGGGCGTTGTCACTAACGTTGTTTTACATCGACAAAGGGTGGTCGCCAGCTTGGTGCCAGCGAAGCGTCGTCAACATTGATTCCTGCTTCGTTGCGTCGGCGGTGATTCCAAAGCGGATGGTCGGGCATGGCTTCGAGTGCCTCGAGCGTGAAGAACTGCACCCGGCCGTCTTCGAACAGCACGTTGATTCCTTTTCCGCTATGCCCAACGTTTTCCACACCCAGTCGGCCGTTGGAGAAACCCGGTAACGGTGCGTCCGCCATGACAGCGAACGTGGCGCGCGATTCAAATTTGGGGGCTGTCAAACGATCGCGTTCGATAACGCCCAGATTGTATGCATAGTGTCCACCGACGATTCGCTGCAATTGCTGTAAACGATTCACTGGAGATTGGTGCAGGTCCGCGACCGAGACGAGCTCGTTGAATCCCACCAATTGGTTTTCCTGAGGTGTCGACGAATCGAATGAAGGGGGATTGCGTGATGGGCACCAACGCACAGATGGATCATCAAGCAATCCGGCGTCATGCAAGCGAACGGCGTAAACACCTGCGAACGCTTCGGGGCCCTGTTCCGCAACCGCCGGCAATTGTTCGTGCGGATTGCGAGTGACGTAGGAAACCAGCGCGGTATGCAATTGTCGAAAACGATCTTGGCAAGCTGCTTTGCGAGATTCGAATCGGCCTTGCGCGATTGCTGGTAGCAGCAGCCCCAGCAAGATTGCCAATGCCATCGAACCGCTGACCCAGTCCAGCCAATTCATCGAACCACGATCGGACGACTCCGCGACGCTGCCCATCGGGGTAAGCAGTACCGGCGTGGGAACGGGTGCGTCTGTTTCCGCGGGTAGCGGTGGGAGACTGTCCAGCGTCCGACGAACCAAGTCACTGCTGGGAGCGGTCGGCCCCTGGTAGCCTTCTTCGAGCGGTCGCAACGCGTTTTGGATCTTCGCCAACTCCGCCCGCGCATCAGCATCGTCACGCAACAGCTGTGCGATCCGACGCATCTCGTGTGGCTCCAATGCGCCCAGCAAATAGCCTAAAAGATCTTCGTGCATTTCAGCGCAAAACCTGAAAAAAACGCGTGTTGGACGCAACGAGAACCGTTCCCGAGACGTCTCCGCTGGAAGATGTTACGCCGGGCGACCGGGAAGGGTTCGCCTGGCAGATGCATCGCATGATGACGGTTTCGCGAATAAAAGCTGCGTTATTCAGTCTTCAACGGCGTCGTGGGTTTCGCCCCACAACGTACCGAGCCGCTGAACCGCAGCGTGAAGGCGGCTCTTGACCGTCCCCACAGGAATTCCCAAGGCGTCCGCTGCCTCGCGATATTTTAAACCTTGGTAATACACCAAGTGGATAACCTGTTGCATCGGCTCGCCCAATGAACGAACCGCTTCATGGACCCAACGACCATTTTCTTGTTCGGACGCACAAACCAGGGGATCGGGCATGGCTCCAACAAGTTTCTCGGACCAACTGCCCGATCGTTGGTCGCTATCGGAATTGGAAACACGATCCAACGAAACCATCCGATGGCGTTTGTTGCGCCGTTGGACGTCGATCGCTTGATTTGTCGCGATAGCGTAGAGCCAGGGTCGAAAACGACGCGTGGCGTCAAACTGCTGACACTTCAGGTGAACTTGCAAGAAAGTGCCCTGGAATGCGTCCTCGGCCATCTCGGAATTGCCGATGTAGCGACGCAAATAACTATAGATTTCTCGCTCGTACCGGTTGATCAGGACCTCGTAGAGCCCCCGTTGACCCGATTGGCGATATTGGATGATCAGGTCTTCGTCGGTCAACTCTTCCCAGGCGGCACGTTGGATGCCTGTGTCTGTGGCAGCTGAGTTCGCTGTTTGTTGGGCAGTTTGAAGAGCCATGGGGTCCTCCCGGGCGGGTGGGGGCGCAGAAAAGGATTCTGACTACTTGAGGCGAGTTCTAACCAAGCACGCGTCAAGTCAGTCGCCAAACCGCCGGAAATGGATCGCCTACAGAGATAAGACCCCAAGAAAAGACCCACTAGTACAGCGAAATCGAGCAATTGCTTCCGCAGTGCTGTTACTACGCATTGTCGCGTAAACGGGGTCGAAGGTCAAAGCAATAAAACTTTGTTATTTAAATCACAAGCGGGCAATTGAACCAAAATGGGGCACCTGAGCTTTTGTCTGTTTCCCCCCCCTCCAATCGGCATCAGCGACAGTGTCGATCTTGTGCCGATAGCCCGGCGGGTCGCGGGGGGTGCTGTCCCCGTGTGGAGGCGGACATTAAAAAGCACACTGGATAGCCCGCTGGCTCGCACGATTCACCGATCGGCCGCCCCAGTCCGCCAAGCCAGCCACGATCTAAGAGCCCGGAGAAAATGCCTTGAGCGATTCGTCCTCCCCTACTGGCAGCGCGTCGAACCTAGGACGTTACCAGTGGGCTCAGACCGGTGACATCAACGCATTTTTTGGGTTGATGTTGGACAATATCGCTGGACTGTTGTTGATGGTCAGCTTGTTGGTCTTTGGTTTTGGATTCCCCCAAGATTTTGCGGTCACCGCGATGGTGCCGGGCACGGCCTTGGGAGTAATGGTCGGTGACCTGGCCTTTTTCTATTTCGCATTTCGCCTGGCCAAGCAAACAGGACGTAGCGATGTCACCGCCATGCCGCTGGGACTCGATACACCCTCCACGTTCGGTATCGTGCTGTTCATCTTGGGGCCCTCGTATTTGCAAGGTATCAATGCGCTCGGATTGACCGAAACCCAAGCGGCCTATCGCACGTGGTACATCGGAATTTGGTGCATCGTGATGAGCGGGTTGATCAAACTGGTGATGGCACCATTTACGGAGTGGGTGCGTCGTGTGGTTCCGCGCGCCGGTCTGCTCGGTTCGCTGGCGGCGATCGCGTTGGTTCTGATCAGTTTTATTCCATTGATGGAGATTCTGGGGCATCCGCTGCCCGGCATGCTTGCTCTGGTGATTGTGTTGGCGACTTTGATCGCGCATATCCCGTTGCCCGGTCGCACGCCGGGAACGCTGGGGGCTCTGCTGATTGCGGGTGCTGTCTACTACGCGATGTGTGCATTCGGTGGACTGGGTTACCATTTTCCAACGACGCCGGACGTTCAGTGGTTGCCGACGCGATGGATGGAAGCGTGGCAATTCGGTTGGGTCGCAGCGTTCCGCGATGCACTGCCCTATTTGCCGATCGCGCTTCCGTTCGCATTGGGCACAGTCGTGGGCGGCATCGATTGCACCGAAAGCGCCGCGTCGGCGGGCGACCGTTATGACACAAGAACCGTGATCGGTGTTGAAGCGATCGCGACATTGATTGCGGGAATTTCCGGTGGTGTGATTCAAACCACGCCGTACATCGGACACCCGGCTTACAAAGCGATGGGCGGGCGAGCCGGCTACACCCTGGGAACCGCGTTGCTGGTCGGTTCGGCGGGATTGATCGGATACTTCACAATTCTTAACGCGTGGATACCAATGCCGGTGGTGATGCCGATTTTGGTGTTCGTGGGTCTAGAGATCACGGCGCAAAGTTTTTTGGCCACACCGCGTCGACACTATGCCGCGGTCGCCCTAGCTTGTCTGCCCGCATTAGCGTTTTTAGCGATGAATATTCCTGGACGAATCTTCGGTGATGGAGCGATGTTGGCAGCCGAAATGAATCCGGATTCGTTGCAGGACGAGAGTTTGAAGGCGAATATCAAGACACTCACGATGCTCAGCAGTGGATTCATTCTGACGAGCCTGTTCTGGGCTTGGGCTCTGGCGGCAACCATCGATCGACGATTGAAAGTGGCCGGGTCGGTGATGTTGGTCGCAATGACGTTGACGCTTTTCGGGGTGATTCACTCACCATTGGCCGGCAATCAGCTTTTTTTGCCCGTGGGACCAGAGAGTTGGTCGCACATCGTGCTCGATGCGGCCAACCGAGGTCCCGTTTTGGAATTTGCGGCCGCGTACGGGGCTTGCGCTATCTTGTTTTTTGTCTGGTCGACGTATTCGGGCGTGGGCGAACCGATTGTCACTCGCGACGAGGATGTCGTGGTCGATGTTGTCGACGTTCATTGAGTATGAACCGTCGAAATGCCACTCCCAATCTTGCACTACTGATCCCCGTTTTATGATTTCGCGGAAGGTTCGAATGATCAAACATGTTGTATCGACGTTTGGCATGCTGGTGTTTTGCGTGATCTGTTTGTCTTGCGCGACAACGCTTGATGCCGAAACCGTGCTGCGATTGCCGCCGGGCGAGGGCAACCCACGCAATAGCGAAGGAGACTTTGTCCAATTGCGTGACGGCCGAATCCTGTTTGTCTACACGCGTTTTACTGGTGGAGCCAGCGATCACGATCAAGCATCCTTGGTCAGTCGAGTTTCCGGAGACGGCGGGATCACTTGGTCAGATACCGACGAGATCGTGCTGGAAAGCAAAGCAGGTTTGAATGTGATGTCGGTGTCGTTGCTACGGTTAGCCGATGATCGAATCGCGATGTTCTACCTGCGTAAAACGTCGCTCACGGATTGTCGTCCGTTGGTACGGTTTTCGGACGACGAAGCTCAGTCATGGAGCGAACCGACAAGCATCATCCCCGATAGCGATGTCGGGTATTACGTTTTGAATAATGACCGCGTCATTGAGTTACACGATGGGCGATTGGTGGTTCCAGTCGCACTGCATCGGCGTCCCGATTGGGAAAAACCCGATTGGCGGGGTCAGATCACCGCGTATTTGTCAGACGATGCGGGCCGCTCCTGGCGACGTGCAACGACGTTGCAGAAAGGTTTCGACGAACAGGGCCGGCGCATCACAGCCCAAGAACCCGGCGCCGTGCAACTTGACGACAGGCGATTATTGATGTGGGTTCGTACGGATGCCGGAGATCAGTTTCGCAGCTTTTCTGATGATGGCGGCGAGAACTGGACACCACTTGCGAGAATGAACCTGCCGTCGCCCCGATCGCCGGCATCGATCGAGCGTCTTGCTCCGTCAGGTGATCTGTTGGCAGTCTGGAACAATCATGCTGGTCTGCCCATTGATCAGCGCAAGAATCGTACGCCACTGACGATGGCACTTTCCACGGACAATGGTCGCACGTGGCAGAGCATTCAAAATTTGGCGGACGATCCCAACGGTTGGTACTGTTACACGGCAATCCAACAAGTCGGCGACCATTTGCTGCTCGGTCACGTTGCCGGTTCGCAGGCGGCAGGTCAACATTTATCGACCACGGAAATTCAACGGCTACCGATTGCGGCGTGCCGCATAGCGGCAGTGGACGAGCCAAGCGATGTGTCGATCAACGAAGCACTGATCGAGTCGATCACGAAAATAACGTTGCGAGAGAATCGAGACGGCCGATCGACCACTTGGTTTCATCCGCGAGCCTGCATGGTGCCGGACGCGAACGGGCAGCCGATCGCGTTAATGACGCTGCAAGAAATTGGTGGCTCTGACTATTTCGGACCGGTGCACTGGACGACATCGGATGACCAGGGAGCAACGTGGAGTGATTTCGAGCCGATCGAATCACTCGGGCGCGATCCGGTGGAGGGTCACGGCGACCTGAAAGCGGGAGTTTGCGATGTGACGCCGCAATACCATCCCAATACCGGAACGGTGTTGGCGTTGGGGCACGTGGTGTTTTATCGAGGTCCTCGTTTTGCCAAGGGTGACCAGTTGCCTCGATATCCACTTTACGCCGTGCGCCGAAAGGATGGAACTTGGTCATCTCGCAAGATTCTCGGTTGGAATGATCCACGCGGGAAGTTCATTTACAGCAACAATTGCGGCCAACGAGTCGTCATGCCCAACGGTGACATCATGATGGCATTCACCTTTGGACCGGAATCAAAAAACCGGATGGTTGCCGGCGTACGTTGCTCGTTTGATGGCGAGGAACTGAAGGTCGTTGAGGTCGGGCCAGCGCTGCACAACGACATCGGCCGCGGATTGCTGGAACCATCGGTGACACGATTCCAGAATCGGTTCTATCTGACGATCCGCGCCGAAGACGGGCGCGGCTACGTTGCTGTCAGTGACGACGGATTGAACTATCAACGCAAAACGGCTTGGGCATGGGACGACGGGCAGCCGATCGGCATGTCGACGACTCAGCAACATTGGCTAACCCACAGCGACGGCCTATTCTTGGTTTACACACGACAAGATGATTCCAATACCAATGTGATGCGATGGCGGAGTCCGCTTTGGATCGCCCGCGTCGATACCGATCGACTGTGTTTGATCCGTGATAGCGAACAAGTCGTGCTGCCCATGGTAGGCGATGGTGTGGCCGAGGCTGACGAAGTCGCTTTGATGGGGAATTTTCATGTTACCAACGTCAGTCCAAGCGAGTCGTGGGTCACCGTCGGTGAATGGTTGCCGCGGCGCAATGCGACTGGCGATCTGCTGTTAGCGCGAATTCGTTGGGCCAAACCCAATCGAAAAGCTGTCGCCTTTGATTCGCTATCCGATGAGAAATCACAACCGCTGGCGCCACTGGATTCAACGGATCAATCGCCGC
>JABDKS010000569.1 GCA_013002105.1 Pirellulaceae bacterium
GTCGAAGACCTAACACAAACCAACAAAGCCGAGGAAGATAAAAAATAGCGTCGTCGATTCGTAGAATCGTAGAACGGACTTTAGTCCGTTACCCGCGGCTGGTACGACGTCGTTGGAGGGTTTTGCAACGGACTGAAGTCCGTTCTACGGTTTAGGTTACAGTCAGACTTCGATCATTTCGCGGATGAACTTGGGGCGGGGCGTGCCCTTTCCTTGTCGATCGCATTTGAAGAATTCGGCGACATAGCGTACCGGCGTGCGTTTTTCAGGGACCTTGAATCGATCGCCCTTTTGCAGGACCGGACGGTATTCGTCCATTCGACCGAACTGACGTGTTCCGGCCGCTTGGCACGGGAACCAGTGCCCGTTGCCCTCGCCGTCTTCGAGGTAAAACTCGGGATAGCAATGATCGGGAATCCAAACCATCCGAGCGGGGATCCGCGCGTTGCGACACAGTGCGACCACCAGACTGGTCATTTCTTCGCAATCACCTTTGCCGTCGCGTAGCGCCACCGATGCGTTCTTCAATGGCCCTTCGACATATTCGACGTTCGCGCGGACGTAATCGTAAATCTGTTCGACGCGGTCCCAGTCACAGGCGGCATCCTTCGTGGCCAGTTCTTTGGATACGGCTTTGATTCTTGGGTTGGTCGAATCAATGTGCGGGCTTGGTCCTGTGAAGACACGCAATTCGCGATCGATCCGTTTTGGAATGACCAAATCGTCGGTGCGTGTTGGCGCCAAGATTCTTGATCGTTCGACTTGTAAAGTCAGCGTTAGCTCCGCATTGGAACCGGCCGTGATCCGAGGCATCTGTAGCACGACTTGTTTGGCGCCTTTGGCGACATCGCGGACTTTCCATGCGGTGATCCTGCGATCAACATTCTGGCTGATCAGGTTGACTTTTTGCTCCGGCCAGTTCATCGGGACGGGAAAAGTCGCAAACACGTTCGTGCATGTAACCGGGGTATCCAGGACCAGGCCAATTCGCCAATGCTGCGTTTGCGGCGAATCGTAGACGATACGCGGTGCGGTGGAATCGTTGGGTGTCGCACCGGTCGATGACAGATTGCCGGTGGCCGCGTCGATCGATTCTTGGCCGAACGACTCACCGGCTGTCATTGCCGCAAGTGAACCGGCCATGAACCGCGTGAGCATTTGACGTCGAGACGTGGTGGGTGGTGGCAGTTCTGGCATAGCAGAGGCGTTGCTGTGGATGGTGCAGAGTCGTGCAGTTGGTTGGTCTTTCAGGTGAGTCGAAAAACCGATACGGCCGGAGCAGTCAGAAGCCTTTTTACAAGCTCTGACTGCCCCGCCCGTAACTCACTATCAATATCGCGAAACAAAATGGCTGAGCGTTCAGCCAACCACCTTGTCTTCTCTCATCCTAGTCAATGGACGGATAAATGGGGTCCGATGATTTCGTGCGGATGAGGATCCGGAAAGGTTCGGTGGGATGGTTCGCGTTAGGTCGCTGGCGTAGCACCAGGGGGGAGCGGTTCTTCGCTGATGATACGGTGTCCATCGGCGTCGACTTTGTAGGAGGGGTAATTCGTTTCGGAGCGAGGCCTCCAGGAGTCACCCATGATTTGTCCTTCGACTGGATAGCCACCATCGATGATTTGGCCGTTGATGATTTGCCCGTCGACAATTTGCCCGTCGATGACGTTTCCAGACAGGTAGGGATCGTTCACGACCGAGCCGTAATGATTCACGACGGGTCCGTATCCGCTGATGTTGTTACCGCAGGGGCACTGGTTGCTGATCATCTCTTGGCCACAACCGACTTCCAATCCGCAGCCACGTTCGAGTCCGCAGCCCAATTCAGTTGTACCGGTTACGTCGGGACCGTAAGTTTGTCCGCACTGGTTCGAGCCACAATTGTTTTGCGGCACGGGCACTTGTGCGTTCTGATTGTTCCGTGGATTCAATCGTGACAGCGGCTGGCGAATCGTTTGGCACAGGCCGCAGCGAGCGCCGCGACCGAACAAGAAATTTCTCATGCCACTGCAGCCCGTTGTCAGGCTCAGGAGTGTTGCGGTCAGTACGACCATCAGAATGCGGTTTTTCATCGAAGTTACCTTGATGTGCAAAGTGAGTGTATTCGGTGGTCTTGGATCACAGACCACACAAAATTAGGACGTAAACAATGATGTGCAAACGCAACATCGTTTTTTTTCAGCAACAATTCGTTGTTCCTGAGAAACACCCCCGCCCGCAAACTTTGACTTACCTCCATGATGGCGACCTTGATCAGGACGATCGGTACAATCGCTTTTGCAGTTACGATCGTTCTACTACCTTTGGGATCCTGCTTGGCAGAGATTCCCACCGCGACCACGCATTCTTCGACTTCATCACAACCATGTTCCCGCGCAAACGCGTTGGATCTGGTGACGACTGACGCCGGTACCGACCGATCCGTGCCGGCGATCTATACCGTGCGTCCGTACAACGAAAATCCTGTCGTCGAAGAACTGGGCGCTTGCGATCCCAATGACGCGAGTTCCTGTCCAAAGCTCTGGGTCGTCAGTACAAGGCACGTACCCAGCAATGTTTGTCGAGCGAATTTGACGAACCCGGCTCTTTCGGTATCACGATTGACTGACTGTGGTTGCGTGATTCCGTCGTCGCTGGACGAATATTTCAGCAACATGGTCCAACAGCGGCCGACGGTTTTCTATGTGCACGGGAATCGAATGGCGTCGGCTGATGCGATCCGTCGTGGTTTGAAGGTCTACCGTCGAGCACAGCCTTATTTGCAGGATCGTACGATTGATTGGGTGATCTTTAGCTGGCCGAGTGCCAAAGAAGGGTGTTTGGTGGGGGACGTCAAGCGGAAAGCGGATCGAATCGATGCCCAAGGTTTGTATCTGGCTTGGCTGCTGCGAAATCATATTCAGCACCAGAACCCCATCGCGATGATTGGCTACAGTTTTGGTGCACGGGTCATCACGGGATCGTTACATGCAATGGCTGGTGGTGCGCTGGGCGGTCGCCGTCTGCGAGATGCCCATGTGACCGGAGCGGACATATCAGTCGGTTTCGTCGCGCCGGCTGTCGATGCATCGTGGACAATGTCGAATCGATATCATGGACGGGCGTCGCAGAACCTTCGCTGTATGAGTTTGCTGTATAACAGTCGCGACATCGCACTGAAACAGTTTTGGCGACTCAATGGTGAACGGGGCTCTGTGGCATTGGGTTCAAGCGGGATGCCCCGGTTGGGGTTGCGATTGGACGGGACCGCGGTGCCCGCTCGCTCAATCGACTGTTCATCGATTGTCGGTTTTCACCACAACGAGAGCTTTTATTATCAAAATGATTGCACCGCCAGTCGCGAGATGGCACGGATGATCAATCAGCATTTCTGTTGCGATGTCACTGAATCAAAACCCTCCCACTGATGTGTCTCTGGTGAATCCAACGGTCGGGTTGCTCAATGATCAGTGGGTGCCCACTGACCAACTGGTCGTCGGTGTCAATGATCTTGGTTTTCGCCAGGGCGTTACTGCCGTGGAACGATTGCGTACTTATGGTGGCCGAGTATTCGAGTCGCCACAACACTTGCTGCGATGGCAACGGACAGTCGATGAATTGGGAATCAGCGGCCTGCCGTCGGCCGAACGCATCGCAGTGCTGGTAGATGAATTGCTGCAACGAAACGAGCAGTTTGTTCAGTTGCAAAGAGACGTCGGCATCACCATCGTTGCGACGCCGGGATCCGCCGGTACGAGCCAATCGACGTGGATGGTGCATCTCAAAACGATTGATCACGCGGCGGTCGAACGACGGTGTCGTGATGGTCAATCGGTGGTGATTACCAACGTCGTCCAACCACCGGCGGAATCTTGGTCGCGGCAAATCAAAGTTCGTAGCCGCATTCATTATTACCGTGCCGATCAAATTGCGCAGCGTCAGTCCGCCGGCGCGATGGGGCTGCTTGTCGACACCGACGGATCGGTTACAGAATCGAGCGTCGCAAATATTGCGATCGTCCAATCAGGCCGGATTGTTTCGCCCCCGCCAGATCAGATCCTCCATGGTGTCACGCAATCGGTTATCGAGCGTTTGGCGGCAACGGCAGGGTTAAGCTGGAGAAAGGAAGTGATCTCTGCCAATCAAGTTCGCGACGCCGATGAGGTCCTGCTGATGGGAACCGATGGCGGAATTTGGTTTGCCAATTCGGTTCACTCTTGGGACCAAGCGGCCACGGCGGGACGTGGATTAAGAGCCGCCCCGGTCTACCAAAGACTGCGCGGTGATTTCGACCGCCATGTGATTTCGACCGCCATGTGATGTGACTACCGTTTTACTGGTGTCGAGTCCTCTCTTTGGTCCCCACGATGGCGACCGGAACGGTTAGAATATCGGTCCTGTCCTTCTCGTTCCTGATCCGCATTGCATGCGATTGAACCCGTCGTTGGAGACCTCGTTCTGTGAACCGACCTTCCGCAAACCCTTTCGTGTTCCGAATCTTCGGTTCGTTGGCCTTGGCCTTCGTGATGATCGCTGGATGCAATTCATCCAGCAACACAGACAATTCACAACCCATTAGCAGTTCGGGCGCCAGTTCCGCGTCAGAAGACGAGTTGCTACGAATCGCCGTCGTCCCCAAAGGGACCAGTCACGAGTTTTGGAAATCGATTCACTATGGTGCGAAACAGGCAGCCGACGAGATTGGGGATGTCGAAGTGATCTGGCGAGGGCCGGTTCTCGAGAGTGACACCGGCAGCCAAATCGAGGTGGTCAAGAATATGATCACGATGGGAGTCGATGGAATTGTCCTCGCGCCGAATCAAAAAGGTGGTTTGGTTGATGCCGTTTCCGAGGCAATTGGTGAAGGCATTCCGGTGGTGATCTTTGACAGTGGCTTGGACGAAGGGCCGGAGATTACCAGTTACGTTGCGACCGACAATTTCAAAGGTGGTCAGCTAGCTGCCGAAACGATGGCCAAAGCGATTGGCGAAAAGGGCAACGTGATCTTATTGCGATATATCGCCGGTAGTGAGAGCACCGAACAACGCGAAAAAGGTTTCCTGGAAGGATTGAAGAAGTACCCGGACATCAAAGTGGTCTCGAGTGATCAGCGCGGGGGCGACAACGCAACCGAGTCCAAAGAGAAAGTGGACCAGTTGTTGCAAGTTCACGGGGACGATTTGGCTGGGGTTTTTGCCGTTTGCGAACCCAATGCCAACGGGACTTTGGAAGCATTGCGAAATGCTGGGATGGCGGGGAAAGTAAAGCTGGTCGCGTTTGATCCCAGCGACGCTTTGATCGAAGGTCTCAGCGATGGTTCGGTATCCGGGATCGTGCTGCAAGACCCGGTGATGATGGGTTACAAGGCTGTGATCACGATGGCCGAATCGATCCGTGGTGAGAAGCCGCCGGCGTTCATTTCGACGGGTGAACATGTTGCAACACCCAAGAATCTGAACGACGAACATATTCAGATCCTGTTGAAGCCAGAGATCCAAGAGTAGGCCGCACGAGTTAAGGT
>JABDKS010000866.1 GCA_013002105.1 Pirellulaceae bacterium
ATGTACACGATCGTTGCCTTCGAGGGTGTCCGCATTTTGGATGTCAAACTGACCGGACCAAAGAAAAAGAAACACGTGACCATTCAACCAGCCAAAACTCTTGCCCGCGGTGCGATCATCGACACCACCGGTTCGTCCAACAGCAGCTACTTACTGACACCCGTCATGTTGATGGACTAACAAAACTCACATCGGAATCAGCTGATTTCAAAAACACACCGCAATGCATTCTATCTGACACGATGATTCGCATGGCATCTTACGGAAAACATCGAGAATTCATCATGCGTATGGCATCCAAAAAACGAAACCTCGCTTCGCGACGCACCGGTGCCGCGGTCGTCGAATTTGCGATCGTGGCTCCGTTGATGATCATGTTCACCTTTGGACTGATCGAGATCGGCCGAATTTCGATGGTCAAGCAGACCGCAACCCATGCCAGTCGGGAGGGCGCGCGCGCGGCGGTCCATCCGCTGGCCACTCAATCGTCGGTCGAACAACGTGTCGACGAAGAATTGATGCCGTTGTCGCTCGACAACGCCACGGTAGAAATCGATCCAGGTGCATTGGAGGCGATCGAACCGGGTGAGTTGGTCACCGTTCGCGTCCGAATCGACATTTCCACGGTTAGCTGGATCCCCGGCTTCTTCAATTTTGCTGCGTCTGAAATCGTCTCCGAATCGACGATGCGTCGCGAAAGCACCGAATGAGTGCACCGAATGAGATCAACGCTGGACGATCGCCTCCTGGTCAGCCCAGCTAGCTTGTTCGCTCTTCCTCACGTGATCGATCTTCCCGATCCGCGTCACGATGCTCCGGCATGTCACTGAGATTCTTTCGCATTTGACCATCGCGATAAGATCGAAACATCAATGCGCAACCGGCCGCGAACAGCACAAACATTCCCAACAGATGGGTCAACTTGGTATCAATGATAAACCGAATGCGACTGAGGATCTCGATCGCCAAAATCGCGATGCCGGCATAGGTTAGCCACCAGGCCCACTTTCGATGCGCGTCGACGAACAGCGAGAACACACCGATAAAAAACGGGACGAACAAAATACCCATCGACGTGGTGTCGATCATTCGCCCCCGTCCATGGCCTCCGCCCATCGCTCCGGAGAAGACACCCCCGTGACCGGTCGCGACGCGCACCGAGTCAAAGAAGAAATAGACGCCGCCGACTGCCATCAGCAGACCAAAAAAGAACAAGCCGACGCCGCCATCGGTACCGCCAGAACCTCTCACTCGCCATTCTCCACAAGAACCATGTGCGTTACGCCCGTTTCCATCATAGACGACGGCCGATTGAATTGCCTGATCAATCCAACCACCTTTCGGGGCGATTGTCACCGAAAATTCGCTAATTCAATCGTGGCAGCAGACTCGACCGCTAAGTTACACTCGCACTACGTTTGCGTGCGACGACGCGATGAAAGTGCAAATAGACTTCCCGGTCGACCACCCGTCGCACACCTTCGATCAAACAACGAGGTTCATTCTGCGATTCGCCTTGCGCTATGATTTCATCCAGCGGTGTCCCGGGCGAGACAGAAAAAGTCCGCTGGTTGATCGTCTGATTTCCGGCATCCAATTCGGGGATAATAAAGTGACAGGTCGCACCGTACGTCAACATGCGGGCGTTATGCGCATCATGATAAGGTCGAAACCCGGGAAAGCCCGGCAGCAGCCCGTGATGCAAGTTAATAATCCGCCCACCGGCGAACTGCCAGCAGGTCGTCGCCGGTAGGATTCGCATGTAGCGTGCCAACACGACATAGTCGACATCGAATTCATCCAACACGCCGACCATCGCTTCATCGTCCGCCGTGCCTTTCTCTTTGCCGATCATACGAAAGGGGATGTCAAACTCGTCGGCCAGTGGCGATAGTTTTTTTCGGTTCGAGATCAATACCGCCGCTTCCGCGTCGATGACGCCATCGCAAATCGCCTGCAACACGGCGCGCGGTGTATGTTCGACGTAGGTACAACAAACCGCCACGCGTGGTCGTTGCTGTCGTCGCTCGCTGCTCCAGACACGGATTGCCAGCCCGGTGTGCTCCCCGATCTGCCGCATCGCATCGGCCAATGGTGCGAACTCGGCGGGCTCGATGTCCATTCGACAGAGCATGGCAAAGAGCTGCTCTTCGTCATGGTCATACATCTGGATCTCGGCGATACGGGCTCCTCGCCCGGTCACGTGGTGAATAATCGGATCGGCTAATCCCACATTATCGGGCCCAAGTGCAGTAATCACGACTTCCATTGGAGTGACTCCGAAATCAAGCTGTTGGTCGCTGGGGGAGAATCAATTTTTGCTGTGCATCACCGACTGAGTCCAATCAGCTGGCTTTCAATAGCTGAACTCAATCAGCTGGGTTCAAACAGCGGGGATTGGTGCTCTGGGTTCCCCTTTGCTAGTTTCTACGGACACACACCATAAACGAACCACCCAGATTCTCACAGATAACCTTGTTTTGACTTTGGTTTGCGTGACCGGACTGCGATTTATCACTGGGGAGCTTACTAGTGCCAACTGCCACCTTACCGATCAAACGTCGCCGCAGCCAAGTTCCCAAGGGAGCCAATTTGTGCGATTACTGCAACGCCAAGTGCTGTCGCTATTTTGCGTTGCCGATGGAGGAACCGGTCAATCGAAAAGACTTCGATTTCATCCGCTGGTATTTGTTACACGATCGCGCGAGCGCCTTTGTCGATGACGACAACTGGTACCTTTTAGTTCACACGACTTGCAAACATTTGCAGGATGACCATCGCTGCGGAATCTACGAAACCAGACCTCAGATTTGCCGCGACTACACCACCGATGATTGTGAGTTCGAGGACGACTGGTGCTATGAAATGTACTTCGAAACTCCCGAGCAAATCGATGAATACGCGGACGCCAAGCTGGGACCCCAATTTTCGGATCCCAATGCCGCCAAGCGTGATTCGCTTCGCAGTCGAAAACCAACCTCCCTCCCGATGCTCTAATCGACCTCAGCGGGTACCTTCAACAGGACGACAATTGACATCCTGTCAGTGCGCTCATCTGCAACCGACCAGTTTCTGTTCCATTGACGTTCACGCCCATGCTCCCGCGCACGTGACGACGATGCTGCATTCTTCATTCGATCATCCATCAACGGTCCGATAGGCCGTCCCGAATATGTCTTTAATTCGCCCCCGCACTCTGAATGGATTCCGTGATTACTTGCCCGCTGCGATGATCCCGCGCGAGCAAATGATGCAGACCGCTCGCGAAGTCTTCCGAAGCTATGGGTTCGCACCCATCGACACGCCAACGTTGGAATACCTGGAGATATTGACTGGCAAGGGAAGCGACGAAACAGATCGACAAATCTATCGCTTTCAAGACAACGGCGGGCGCGATGTGGGAATGCGGTTTGACTTGACCGTACCGCTGGCTCGATTTGCCGCACAACACATCAACACCTTGGGCACACCCTTTAAACGTTATCACATCGCACCGGTCTGGCGCGGTGAGCGTCCACAAAAGGGTCGCTATCGTGAGTTCATGCAATGCGACTTTGACACCATCGGTACCGAGTCAGTGTTGGCCGATATCGAAGCCGTCGCGGTGATTAACCGCTTGCTTGAAGCGATTGGGTTCGACCGCTTCACGATTAGCATCAACAATCGTAGTGTTTTGACCGGTTTGCTGGAGCACCTGGGTTTAGCCGACAAATCGGTTCCCATTCTTCGTTCGCTGGACAAGTTGACCAAGATTGGCCAAGAACGCACTGCCGCGGAAATGTGCGAAGCCGCCGAAATCGAATCGTCGCAAGCCGATGCCGTTCTGAAACTGGCCCAGTGCAGCGGTGACGCTCAATCCATCTTTGATCAGTTACCGGCGATTACAGGCGGCGACCCGACCGCAGGCGGCGGAATCGAGCGGCTGAAAGACATCTACGACGGCGCCGTCGCCTCGGGTGTCCCAACCAAGCGACTGAAAGTCGATGTGTCGATTGCTCGCGGACTGGACTATTACACAGGCGTGATCTTCGAGACAACACTCGATGACCTACCTAGTATCGGCAGTGTTTGCAGCGGTGGCCGGTACGATAACTTGGCAGGGCTGTACACCAAACAACACTTGCCCGGTATCGGCGCCTCGCTCGGGCTCGATCGGTTGCTCGCCGCGATGGAACAATTGGAACTGCTACCCACCGCATCCACGCCCGCACCCGTATTCGTCGCCTATTTTGACAAGGCACATCGCGACGACTATTTGCGATTGGCTGCCAACTTGCGCGGCGCCGGCCTCGGCGTCGAAGTCTATCCCGACGCCAAAAAACTCGGTGCACAGCTGAAGTACGCTGACTCGCACGGTTTCACCGTTGCGTTAATCGCCGGAGGCAGCGAATGGTCCCAGTCGCGCATCCAAGTCAAAACCCTGCAAACACAAGCCAAACAAGACGTCGCCTACACGCACGATGATCCCGATGCATTGGTCGCTGCGATCAAACAGGTAATTTCGCACCCACAATGATCGCGAACGCACCTCGATCACTGGCGTACTCGCAGGACGGGATTCATTCGAAAAATTGCTATTTATCAACCTCACCCAGGGTGTCGGATGAATTCCCCCGCCGAACTTGAATCACAGCTGACCGATACCTGTGAAACTTGCGCGCGGCTTCTGAGTCAAACGTCCAATAAACTGATCTTTGCCGAAAGCTGCACATCGGGCCTGCTCGCTGCATCCCTTTCGCTAATCCCTGGAATTTCAAACGTTTTTTGCGGATCTTATGTCACCTATCGCGAGTCGCTGAAGACCGACGCGTTGGGCGTCCACCGCGAAACACTCGATCAATTCACCGCTGTCAGCCGTCCAACGACACTCGAGATGCTCAGCGGATGTCTCGACCGCTGCACCGAAGCGACGGTTGGACTGGCAATTACCGGGCATTTAGGCCCTGATGCACCACCGGAACTCGATGGCGTCGTCTTCATCGCTTGCATGACCAGATGTGACCCGAAACCGATCGAGCGACAACT
>JABDKS010000871.1 GCA_013002105.1 Pirellulaceae bacterium
TGTTTTCTCGGTTTCTGCGCAATGCCGAGTTTTCACGTCACGAAATGCAAGCCAATGATGGTCCAATCATTCATTAGCGAACAATTTATCGAAGCCATCGATAATTGTCGAAAATACTGCGTCGATCATGTCATCGAATGCTACTTAGCCAATCCCAAGGAGGTCAGCTTCACGCACGACGAGTTCTTCAGTGAAGTCCAGCATCGTTTCGATGCGTTGGCAATCAAAGCGTTCGTCGAAACAGTTGAAAGCGACCTGGTACTGACGTCACGCGAAGCCGATCTGGCAAAAGCGATTGTAGAACATCTATTGAAGCAACCCGTGAAGACGTCGAAGTTGAATCGCACCTTTGCGCAACTTTCAACAATCGCCAGGAGCCAGTCGTGGGGGAGCGTTTTGGAGCCGGTGACTTGGTACGACGACTCCGCACAATATCACGAAGAGATCAAAGCCAGTATCCTTCGCATCACGAACATCGTCGCCAAAGTCGATGGACACGTGAGCAATGAGACTGTCAATCAGCTAAAGATGATCCAGTGGCAGCTTGATCAACATTTGTTGCCCGACCGCTGCTCTGTGGAACCGGATCACGCGTGCGGTGAAGCCGAGTATGCCCCCAGCGATATCCGATCAGGCGATATCCGATCAGAAGGCGAACTGTCACAAGTTTTGATCCAAATGATTCAGGACGATCCACCAAACGCTGATGAATCAAAAGCGACCGTTGCGAAGCCATCTGCCACGGCCGCTGAATCGCTAACCGAAGAGCAGCGCGAGACGATGATGGCCGAAGGGATGGCGGAGCTTGATGCCTTGATCGGTATCGAAGCCGTTCGCCACGAAGTCCGCACGCTTGTGAATCTCTGCAAACTACAGCAGGCTCGTGAATCTCACTCGATGCCTACGAGTCAGCTGAGCCTACATATGGTGTTCACCGGGAACCCGGGAACCGGCAAGACAACGGTCGCACGAATCGTTGGGAAGTTGTTTGGTGCGATGGGTATTCTGAAACGTGGTCACCTAATCGAAACCGATCGCAGTGGCCTGGTCGCGGAGTACCAAGGTCAAACGGCGAAGAAGACAAACGAGCGTATCGATGAAGCGTTAGATGGAGTGTTGTTTATCGACGAAGCCTACACGCTAACGCCAAGTCAGCAAGCCGATTCGTACGGACAAGAAGCAATCGGAACGCTTTTAAAACGGATGGAGGACGATCGAGATCGATTGGTCGTGATCTTGGCTGGATATCCTGAACCGATGGATGGGATGCTGAAAAGTAATCCAGGGCTATCGTCACGATTTTCACGCTATTGCGATTTCCCTGATTACGACACTCTCGAACTTTGCCAGATTTTTCAACTGTTGGCTGACAAGAACAGCTATCAGCTTACGGACGAGTTTCGCGAATCGTTACGCGCGCATATCCAAGCACATGTTGACGATAAAGACGAACATTTTGGAAATGGCCGTTTAGTTCGTAACGAATTCGAGAACGCGATTCGCAACTTGGCAAATCGCGTCGTTACGGCGACCGAACTGACACCGGATATCGTGTCTACATTTCATCCGTCAGACATTGGCTTGGTATTGATCACATAGTCACCACTCGGTTTCGTCGGTTCGCGTTATGCGACAAGTGGCCCACGGGAGCGAATCAAAACATTCCGCCACCACCCAACCCGCCACCCATACCGCCCATCCCAATTCCCGGCTTGGCGGGCACTTGAATCGTTTCCAGGACGGGATCGACACCGAAGTGCGTTTCCCGAACTGCCTCGAAGAACCGTTCGATCTCTTCGTGGACACTGTAGGTCGTACTGATCATGATCGCCGGTCTCAACGACTTCAGCGGTGCCATCGTGGAGGGTCCGCCAAGTGCCTCCCAGGTGTCAGGCACGATGGAAGTTTGGAGCGCATCGATAATCGATTGAAAATCACCCGGGGCAAACCCAGTACCTTCGAGCCAATAGATTCGATTCAGCAGGCGCTGCTCGATTGCCTCAATGGTGGTGATTTCCAGTGACTCACCGGTAACGGTATAGGTCAGGTCGAGTTTTCGAAGCATCGTCTTCAACACATTGCGCAGCCGAAGATCATTCAGGGCGAGCGTGACCGGTTCTTCCGCCGATAGACCAATTTCTTCGAGGGACCGCCGGTCAATCAAAATATGC
>JABDKS010000877.1 GCA_013002105.1 Pirellulaceae bacterium
CCAGCCCTCGAAGTCGCCGGAGCGATCACTCCTGTGCCAGGCGGCGTCGGCCCCCTGACGATCGCGATGTTGCTACACAACACTCTGTTGGCGGCCAAGTTGCAGCAGGGATAGTTTCATCGGGGCAATCCATCACGTCGGACACAATGGAAGAGTACTCCGGGCAGTGAGGGAGAGTGCTCCGGGCAGTGAGGGAGAGTGCTCCAAACAAAAAGGATCAGAGCAGAACTCGTTTGCCGTTGGAAACCACACGGTTAATGGACGCATCGCACAAATCGACTATTTGGTCTCAGCCAGTTGCCCGGCCGCCCAGCGTGTGCCGTTGGTCAGTGTATCCAAGAACGCTTTGTCCTGGAACGTCTCATTGGAGTGACCGTAAGTCGTACCGAACACGCGAGCTTTGCCATTGGTATTGGTCCAAAAGACGGGATGGACTTTCTCGTTTTTCTCGCTTTTGCTGGTCGCCAGCACGGTTGTCTTGGGCCATGTCTTTTCGATCACGTACAGTTCGTCCATGGCTGATTTGTGACCGTCCGGAAAGCCTTTCATGATCGGATGATCGGCGGCTTTGACGTTGATCGGGTATCGGCTTTGATGTTCGTGCCGACGACTGGTGACGCCCAAAAATTCGCGCCAATCGTCGATCGTGGCATCGCGATAGGTGTGCATCGCGCAGTGAATCACGACCGCGTTGACCCCCGCGTGATGTGCCTTGGTAATCCGACGTATGTAGATTGGATTGGTCGTTTTGGCAAAACACTCGTTGTGAATCACAACGTCGAAGCCTTCGGCCCAGTTCGAATTTTTATAAAAGTCGATCTCGGCAGATGTGCCCGTACCACCATCGTTCACGACGGTCCATTGAGCTTGGACACCTCGCTCCTCGAAAGCCAACTGCATCGCTTTGGCCTGGAAGTCATAGTCGTGACAACAACCGCTCGTGATCAACAGGATGTTGATCGAATCGGCATTCTCGGTTGGCTCGTCAGCGCGTGCGGCGAATGCCATCGAAGCAAAAACCATGGGCACAGCGGCCACGCAAATCAGGAGGCGACGAGAAGGGGCCATAGAGTTCTCCACAAAAAGTTTGTTGGTTTTCCAGTCTGATTTACCTTAACCAGAACGTCTGGTCCTATCGGTATCTGGTCACAATTATTCGCCAAGATCGCATCGATTGCTTCGAGGCAACCAAGAAAAAACCCAGCCGAACGTTGCGGCTGGGTTCTCGATGATTGTTCAGCCTTGGGCAAGTCAATCCTTAGAGGCGGTCATCCAACTCGACCGCCTCCATGACCTTGGTATTTCGCTCGACCGCGACAACCGTGGTCCGCTGACGCAACCCATCACGACTTTCGGCCGTCACGGGCAGGACCTGACGTTTGTCGGGCAACTCCATTCGAACGGTAAACGATCCGTCGGGCTGTAGTTTTACCGGGCGTTGTGCGACTGTTACCGACGCGCTGGGCGACGTTTTCCCAAAAATGATCAACTCGGCATCAACATTGAACGGCAGCTTGGTCTGACGCAGCAAGGTGGGATCGCCGACCGTCTGGCCTTGATCGCCACGACAAGGCATCGGTCGACGCAATCGCTCCTCGAACACGTCTCGCAGATCTCCCGAATCGGTATCGTAGCCGCCACTGAGCGAGAACACTCGTTCGTAGTCCTCAGCGATGTCCCGCCAATGCTCGTCCAGTCGTTCGCACTCGCCCGGACGTGGAGTTTCAATGGTGTTGCTACGACAGATCGTATAGAACTGCCCGTTGTCAGCTAAATAGCCAACCAAAACGCGGTAGCGCGATGGTGGATCATCAACATCGATGTACCAGTTATCGACTCCGCCGTGAATCAAGATATCCCGTTCCACGGTCTCGGCCCGATTCTCTGCGACACCACCAACAGCCAGGACGCGCAAGCACGGTTTGGCGGTGTGCCAACGCTCGGCCATGGATGCTTTGGCTCGCTGCACACTTGCTTGAGTGATTTCCCAACTCGCTTGCAACCAGTAGGAATCGCGAACTAGCAGGATCACGCGATCTTTGTGAGGTTCGGTCGCACGCGTTCGATTGGATCCGTTCTTGACGGCGGCACCGCCAACGAGGGTGCCTGTCGAAATGTCCTTGTTCTTCTGAATTGCTTCCCGCCGCTTTTTCATTTGTGCGCGAATACGTGCCGTCTTGGGCGAAACACGCGGCGGTCGCGGTTCTGGGATCGGGCGATCATTAAGCGACTGCCGATTGGCCGGTTTCGTTGACACCTTGCGTTTGGCGGCAACGCTTTTACCGGCGACCGCCTTGCCCACGGCGGTCTT
The DNA here is from genome assembly GCA_013002105.1 of Pirellulaceae bacterium. The sequence continues at coordinate 2,312 of JABDKS010000877.1, forward strand.
GCCGGAACGTTTCGCGGCGGTTGATTTCGCGACGACCTTTCCAACGCCATTCTTGCTGGATGTTGCCGCAGCAGCGGCTTTCTTTTCGGCCCTGGGCTTGGGGGTTGCCTTGGCACTGGCTTTCCGACGTAGTCGTCGCTGGACTTTGGTGACCGCGTCGATCAGTTCGTCCTTCTTCATGCCATGCCAGCCAGGAACTCCGTAGTTCTTTGCTAAATCCGCTAGTTCACGCCGTGTTTGAGCCTTCAAATCTGCGGTTTTGATCACCATTTGTCTCCCAAAGTCAAAGTTCAGTACACGTTGGGTGGGGCTGAACTGTGTTTCAATGTTTTCCGTCGGCGAATAACGCCATGTCCCTACGCGGCATCCCAGCAACGGTGATTTGGTGAGCGAAGTCCCCCCTGCTTGGGAC
>JABDKS010000878.1 GCA_013002105.1 Pirellulaceae bacterium
GTCGTACTCCAGCGACACCGCGACACTGGTCACGCCAAAGAACGCGCCTTCGATCGCCGCGGCGACGGTGCCGCTATACAACACATTGATGCCTGCGTTCAGTCCGCTGTTGATGCCGCTGACCACCAGATCAATCGGGTTGTCTTTGAACAACTCGCCGATCGCCAATTTCACGCAATCGGCAGGCGATCCGTTGACCGCCCAGCCCCAGTGCCGGCCTTCCCGGTGAATCGACTTGCAGGTCAGGGGGGTCAGGAAAGTAATGGAATGGCCGACCCCGCTTTGCTCGGTTGCCGGTGCCACCACAAAAACCTCGCCCAGATGACGAAGTTGCTGCTCAAGCGCAATCAATCCGGGAGCGAAGATTCCGTCGTCGTTGCAGAGGAGAATACGCACGGGTTTCCTTTGTCCTATTTCACATCCCCTTGGGGATCAAAGTGTCATTTTCTACACTCCGGGATTGCTTCCCGCGACATACCGATCGTGATCGGACTCCCGAATGACAGAATTGACGACCGTAAACACAGCTATCGAGGATCCGGTGACCGAGCCGCTGACGACACAAAGTATCGTTGTACTCGATTTCGGCTCGCAATACGCCCAACTGATTGCCCGGCGGGTGCGCGAGCAGAACGTCTATTGTCGGATTCTGCGGCACAATATTTCGGCCGATCGGCTGGCCGAACTGGCTCCCAAAGGAATCATTCTGTCGGGCGGCCCGGCCAGTGTTTACGAATCAGGGGCACCGAAGTGCGATCCCGAGCTGTTCCGATTGGGGATTCCGGTGCTGGGGATCTGTTACGGAATGCAATTGGCCTGTGAAGCCCTGGGCGGCAAAGTCGACAACACACCTTCGCGTGAATATGGTCGGGCGACCTGCCAGGTCAGCAGCGCCGAATCGCTGTTTGCAGATTTACCGGCCGAGATGGAAGTCTGGATGAGTCATGGGGATCAGATCTCGTCGGTCAGCGACGAGTTTCAAACCATGGCCAGCACCGGAACGTGTCCGTTTGCCGCGATCAAGCATCAGCAACTGCCAGTCTTTGGAATGCAGTTCCACCCGGAGGTCACGCACACACCGCTGGGCGGACAACTGCTGAAGAATTTTGTCCAAGGCATTTGCAAGTGCGAGCCAACTTGGAAACTTGGTGACTTTGCCGACGCGGTGGTCCAGCAAGTCCGCCGACAAGTGGGTGCCCGTCGCGTGATCTGTGGCCTAAGCGGCGGAGTTGATTCCAGCGTCGTGGCGGCGCTGCTGTACAAGGCGATCGGATCGCAGCTGTCTTGCATCCTGGTCGACAACGGCTTGCTGCGCAAGAACGAACAGGAATTGGTCATTCGCGAATTCACCGATCACTTTCAAACCGATCTGCACGTTGTCCATGGTGAAGATCGATTTTTGGAAACATTGGCCGGTATCACCGAACCGCAAGAGAAACGACGGCGAATCGGACACGAATTCATTGAATGCTTTAAAGAAGAGGCCGCTAAGATCGAAGACGCTGCTTTTCTGGCGCAAGGAACGCTCTATCCCGATGTGATTGAAAGTGGTGCCGATCCCGATGGACCAGCGGCGACGATCAAACTGCATCACAACGTCGGTGGGTTGCCGGAAGAACTTGGCTTTGAATTGATCGAACCCCTGCGTGACCTGTTCAAAGACGAAGTTCGCCGTTTAGGACTGGAACTCGGCTTGCCGGAGAACCTGGTCTGGCGGCATCCCTTCCCTGGCCCGGGACTCGCCGTCCGATGTCTGGGCGAGGTGACCAAAGAACGGCTGGATACTTTGCGTGAAGCCGATGCGATTGTGGTCGGCGAAATCGAAGCAGCCGGCCTGTACCGTGAAACCAGCCAGTCCTTTGCCGTGCTATTGCCCGTCCAGAGTGTCGGTGTGATGGGCGACGCCCGTACCTACGACAATGCGATCGCGATTCGCAGTGTGGATACCAGCGATTTCATGACGGCCGATTGGAGCCGACTGCCGTATGACCTGTTGGCCAAGATGAGTTCTCGAATCATCAATGAAGTCAAAGGTGTCAATCGCGTTTGCTACGACATCAGCAGTAAACCGCCTGCAACCATTGAATGGGAATAATGTCACGTCAGTATATTTATCAAGTTGAAAACCTGACCAAGAAACACGGCCAGAAAACCGTGTTGGACGATATTTGGCTGGCCTTTCATCCCGGTGCAAAGATTGGTGTGTTGGGACCGAATGGTGCCGGCAAATCGACATTGCTGCGGATCATGGCTGGCCAAGACACCGACTTCGACGGCACCGCCCGGCTGACCAAAGGATTTACAGTCGGCTACTTGGAACAGGAACCGCCGTTAGATGAATCGAAGACGGTTTTCGAAAACGTCCAAACAGCCGTCGCCGAACGCCAACAGGTACTCGATCGATACAACGAGATCAGTGGTCTGTTGGGCGAAGTGACTGACGATGACGAGATGCAGAAGCTATGCGACGAAATGGCAAAGCTGCAGGACACGATCGACGCCGGCAACCTGTGGGAACTCGACCGGCAAGTCGAAATGTCCATGTCGGTGATGAACCTGCCGCCCGGCGATTCCAGCGTCAAGACGCTGTCAGGTGGCGAGAAGCGTCGCGTCGCACTGTGCCAGTTGTTAATTCGGCAACCCGATCTCTTGCTGCTGGACGAACCGACCAACCACTTGGATGCGGAAAGCGTCTCCTGGTTGGAACAGCACCTGGCCAAATATCCCGGCACCGTGGTCGCTGTAACGCACGATCGCTATTTCTTGGACAACGTTGCCCAGTGGATTCTGGAAATCGACCGTTCGAAGGGGATTCCGTTTGAGGGCAACTACACCGCTTGGTTGGAAGCTCGTCAAAAGCGAATGGAAGTCGAGCAGCGGCAACAGAAGGCGCGCCAGCGAACTTTGGCACGTGAATTGGAATGGATTCGCATGAGTCCCAAGGCGCGGCAGGCAAAGAGCAAAGCGCGAATCAAGTCGTACGAAGAACTCTCGGCACAGACTTTCGAAGATCGTCCCGATGAGTTGGAGATCCAAATACCGTCCGGCAGGCACTTGGGCGAACTGGTGATCGAGGCCAAGAATCTGCACAAGGCGTTCGGCGACAAGGTGTTGATCGACGATATGTCATTTCGATTGCCCGCTGGTGGGATCGTTGGTGTGATTGGCCCCAACGGTATCGGCAAAACGACACTGTTCCGCATGCTGACCGGTCAGGACACCCCCGATAGCGGCACGATTCGAATCGGTGATACGGTCGATCTTGGCTACGTCGACCAGAGCCGCGATTCACTCGACGCGAACGCAACAGCTTTCGAGGAAATCAGTGGCGGTACT
>JABDKS010000887.1 GCA_013002105.1 Pirellulaceae bacterium
GCGGATCTTTGCGCAGCGTGACCTCAAAACGAAACAAGAACGTCGGGTCAATCAGCGGCGGAGGCGTCGTTTCAGTCAGCGATCTAATCCGGCAATAAGTTGCAGTCCCATGAGCCAAGGCATCGTCATCCATTCTACGATACGCAGCCAAACGGGGAACCACACACTCCAACACCGGTCATTCAGGCACCCAAAGTAGCCATCACGCTCCGTCGTGATGTGGCCCGACTTTGTGCGTTGCGTCTGTCCTTGATCGGATCGAAACGAACGCTGACCGCTGGCGGACCGCAGTAGACGATCCAAATCAATGACGTTGGATCACTACTGCGTCGGGCTTCGTCACCCACAGTAGCCATCACGCTCCGTCGTGATGTGGCCCGACTTTGTGTGTGGCTGCAGCGAAGATTTCGTCGGAGTGTTGGCTGACAAGTTGATGCTTGTGACTACGGCCCGAATGTTTCGGGACAGACGGCTTTTCGGTCGGGCTTCGTCACGGCGGAGCGTGACGGCTACTTTTATCGTAGCCATCACGCTCTGTCGTGACGTATCCCGACTCTGTGCGTTGCGTCTGTCGTTGATCGGATCGAAACGAACGTTGACCGCTGGCGGACCGCAGTAGACGATCCAAATCAATGACGTTGGATTACTACTGCGTCGGGTTTCTTCACGACGGAGCGTGCCGGCTACAAAAAAAGCCCCATCAGGAATTCACCTGATGGAGCGTCGTTGTTTTCAACCGTCGCGAACAACACTGAGCGTGAAGTGCGAAAGTGGATTACCAGTTGTAAGCCAGTCCGACGTAACCGCCGTGCAGGATCAAGCAATCGTCAGCATCGATCGCTTCAACAGCAGCCATCGAGCTGAAGTCGTTCAAGATCGAACCGGGTGCCGTTGCGACGCCGCAAGCAGCGATCAGTCGATAGCCGCCTTCGACCGTCCAAGCGTTGTTCAGGCGATAGCCTAGGCCGAGATCCAATTCGCCCAGGGCGGAGAAGACCGTGTCGGATTCGTCGGTATCGATGTCATCGGTGCCCGATGCGGTCAAGTAAGCCGCGGTGGTCAGGGTGCCCATCCGTTGGCGGATGTTCACATCGTTACCGTACAGACCCATTTTGCCGCCGACATTCAACTGCATGCGTTTGGACAGGCAGTAGGTCAAACGCGATCCGAACTGGTATCCGAACAAGTTGTTCTCGACGTCCACGTTGTAATAGGTGTCGTCAGCCTGGTAACCGGCCGTCGTGCCGTTGTCCGCAGCCAGCTCCAGCGAGTCTTCCAGTTGGAACCAGCGGAATCCGTGGCTGGTGACGACTTGGACGCGACATCCGCCACGGGTCTGCGCTTTTCCAGCACCGCCGTAAAGACCGTTGCCCCAAGCGTGGCGTGCTCCACCGAGTCCGGCGTTGCAGGGTGTGCCGAGTCGGCGTGCACCCATCCAACCGAAGCTATTTAAGGTCGCTTCGATGCTTTGGACTTTCAGATCGCGGCGTGCACGCATCGCGACGGCAGCGTCAAAATCAGCGTACATGCTGCTTGCACCGCCGTTGGTCAGAGCGTTATTCCACCCGATCATCGCAGGACGGTATGCGCCGGCAATGCCTGGATGCAGTCGTTCTTGCATCCCGGGATTGAAAACCATGTAACGGAAATCAGCACCGTAGAGTCCACAGTCCAAGTAACGTCCGACGTGAAAATCAAATCCAACGCTGTCGCTCGGATCCAAGTCACCGACCGTGATGGCTGATGAACCGTCCGCATCGTAAACCATCAAATTGCGATCGCCACCGTTCTCTCCTAGTGCCAAGAACATCAGGTTGAAACCGCCGTAGTTGCGATTGATCCCCGATGATGGTTGACTGGATCGCAATCCACCTAACGCACCGCTGACATTCGACCTAACACCATGCAGATGTTGGCCGATCTTGCCGCGATATCTTTTGGTGCGACTGTAGCCAGCGTGGTTGCAAGTGGTTGCAGCAGGCTGGTGCACGATGGCGGTCGGTTGGGGAACGATTTGTCCCACCGACGGAGCATGTGTAATCACCGGTGTGCTTTGGCAAGGTGCACAACCGTGGTTGACTTGCGATGTCGTTTGAGTTCGGCCTGGCATCACTGAAACGCTTTTCTTGGCAACCGCTTTACCGGCGGACCGGACGGCCTTGGCGCTGTTCTTCACAGCCGTCTTTGCTTTTGTCGCGACTTTGGCATCGGTAGAAATCGTTCGGAAGACTTCGTCCGATAGATCTCGTACGGGAGCGTTAAAGTGGCTCCACTTTTCAGGTGATGTGTAGTCATCAGCTTGGGCGGGTGCAACACACATGGTCAGACCCAGGGCAACAGCTACGTGCCGCAGAATATTGGTTCTCATTGCTCGACTCCTTGCATTTCTCATTTCGTCACAATCCATTCGACGGCTCACAATCCATGTGAGATCATTCACGCTCCAAAGTTGGCTTCGTTCCTACTCGGCCAGGCTCTAGATTCCGGAATTATTCCGGTGCAGTGACAGTTGATCTATTCGATAGCGTTCCGTGCGGGAGATTCGACGAGCGAACCGGATACGGTCGGGTTGTCCATTACCCTAAAAATACATTCCTTTGTGTCAGCACTCGTGTCCCAACCAAACGTGGGCGCCCCGGCGACAGCATCCTATGGACGATGTCGGTCGAGACGAATATCGCTGGTCCTTGACGGACACGACTTGCTCACGCAGTACGAATCGGCCAACGTGACCACCTGCCCCGCGCGCAATCCCGGAATTGTTTGCCGATGCCTGACAGCGACCTGGCAAAACACGGGCATGAAATGCAATCAAAACATCCAAGCGACTGACCGCAATCGGTTATCTCGACCAGATCAGCAAAGTCACCTGGTGACTTTGACGGTCAAGTAAAGTCAGCGGGCACAGCGGTCCTTCGTCGTTCGCTGCGCGGCGGTGAGATGTCTCGCGGCTGAACATGAATGAAGAAGCAAAAAGCACGCTTCAGTTCGCCAAGCAGAGACCGTTTATCTGGACAGCACCGCTGCTCATCAGCCGATGGGCGATCGCCTTGGTTGTTTCCGCAACGAACCGCAGCGATCACCGTTCGGCTATCGGGACGCAAACACACAGCGTTCTAATTCCAAAGTGCCGCTGTCCAATCACGAGCGACACTCAGAACCGAGCTGTGAGAACCCAGCGACTGGGACAAGCGTCGGCCTGTAAGAATAAGAAGCCGCGAAACCTATCGATCGCGGACCATGGCGGTCAATGTCGCGTCGGCTGATACCGAGCTCTCGCCGCCGGTCGTAATTCGCAACGACACATTCTGTTGACCAACCGCTTCGGTCGGCGTGAAATTCGCCATTACCAAATGCGTCGTGCGTGCAACATCGGACTTATCGAACGTCACATCCCAACCAGTGGCTTGGATGGACTGGATCGTAAACGGTTGACGCCCTTTAATCACGAGCCGTTTGCTAATCGCTTCGCCTGGTTTTAACGTCCCCAACGCGATCGCTTGCGGTGAAATCGTCAAAGCACTCTCCACGTTTCCAGTCACTCGCAGCGGGACTTGCGGCATGGATCGGTCATTGGTGACCACGACCACCTGGTCCTGAAAATAACCCTTGGGCGCATCCTCGGTCACGCCGACCTGAATCTCGTAATTAGCTCGACCGCCTCCACGACTTGTCTCTTTTAATGTTGGTATCAACCAAGGTTTGTTGCTGCGGACACCTGTGATCTGCCAATCGCTACGACCGGCATAAAGAACCTTGGCAGCTTTGCTGATCGGTTCGCCTTGGTTGATCGTGCCGAAGTCAACGGCACCGGGATGAAACACCATGTCAGACCGAATGTAACCGTCCACCCGCAATCGGACTTCGGCGTAGAACGGTCTGCTGATCACCACGGTTAACGTGGCGCCCTTCTTGCCGCGAAACGTATCGGTATTGAATCTCGCGTGAATCGTGCCCGATTGACCTGGTTGGATCACCGGGGTCTCCACCGTTGGCGTGGTACATCCGCAACTTGCGCGTACCGCTGTGATGTGCATCGGTTGTCCAAACGAGTTGAAAACCGGGAATCGAAACTCGGTCTTCGCCGCTACCGCACACGTCCCAAAATCATGGTTCTTGATCGGAAACGCGGTGGCAGTCCAATCCGCCGCGTAAGACGAACTGGTCCACGCGATCGACGCGAGTAGTAACGTGCTCGCAATAGAACGAAATGGTCGCTGAAGTGGTTGGTCGCACATTTCTGGAGTTCTCGAAAAGTGGTTCGTGTGGAGGGCGGGATGATGTTGTCCAACGAGCGGATTGATGCCCCCGATAGCGAGCAGCCATCGAGCATGGATCGATTACACGCTGAAGAAGTTGAGCATACCGAAGGACAGGCCGGTTCTGCACCGTTTTTTTCACGCGCCAGCCAACCTGTCCCTAACTCCTACGTTAGCGGAGCAGCCCTGGCAAACAAGGGAACCCGCGTGGATTGCGAAAAAAAACGACCTGAGACGGTCGCCAGGATTACGTTAACCCTGCAGTTAAGGTCTTCAATGCGGCATTGCACCGCTGCCGAGGCATCGTCGTGGCACACTTACAAGCGACCAACCCAACAGTCCACCGTCGCCCGGCTCATTGAGTTGCCCGGCTCGATCCGTCATCAGACTCGCCGAAGCTGGTCTCAAATGCCGCCATCACAACGCAGAGGGCAACACACAAATACGGGGTCCTCCGACAGTCCAATGACAATCACCGTTGCCGTCACGCTCCGTCGTGACGAAGCCCGACCGGACGGCTCGGCCACAGAGAACGCATTCGGATCGAACCTGGCACGAAAGCTCGTCGTCCCGCCTGCCGACAAACACCGTGTCGCGACAAAGACCGTGTCGCGTCGAACACCGTGTCGCGCCGAACACCGTTTCGCGCCGTGCACCGTGTCGCACCCAACATCGGGGTGCACCATCTAGCCTGACTCACCTCCGTAGCGAAACCCTTCAGCGACCAGGCACTCCGCAATCGACAGCTCGCCGCCACTTGGGCCATCGCATAAAAAAAGCAGGACGAGCCTGAATGAATCAGACTCGCCCTGCCGTTATCTGTCGCGTGCATCCTTTATGAACGTGACATGCCCGTTGCGTCGAGCAAATCAGTTCATCCTAGCAACCGCAAGTCGGTGCAGCTTCGCAACCACACGAAGGAGCAGCTTCGCAGCCACAAGTCGGTGCCACATCGCAGCCGCAACCTGAGTCGCAACCACCGTTGAGGCATCCGCCGCTGAAGATCTTTTTCAAGATCATGCGGACAGGACCGTCGCCAGCAGGTGCACAGCATGCGGCAGGTGCGCCACAAGCTCCGCCACCACAAGCTCCAGCACCCGATTCGCAGCAAGTCGGTGCAGGTGCACAAACTTGAACTGGAACTTGCTTGCAGATGACCTTAGGTACGCATCGCGTTACCGTGTAAGGCTCGCATACTTTTCGGCACTTAGCGACTTTGATCGTGCGAGTGTAGCACTCTTTGCGATAAGTCGTGTTACATACCGTCTTGGTACGGCACTCAGGTACCATCTTGCAAACGCGGTAGGTGCAAACCTTGGTGCGGCATTCTGGAACCATCTTGCAAACGGTGTAGTTGCACGTACGAGTACGTGGCTCGCATGTGTATCCGCAGCAAACGGTGTAGTTGACTGTCTTGCAACGTGGCTCGCAGACAAAGCTGCAAGTCGTGTAGTTGACAGTCTTGCAGCGTGGCTCGCAGACATAGCTGCAAGTCGTGTAGTTGCAAACCTTCGTTCGGCACTCAGGTACCATCTTGCAGGTCGTGTAGTTACAGACCTTCGTTCGGCACTCAGGAACCATTCGGCAAACTTGGTAGTTCACTACCTTGGTGCGGCACTCGGGAACCCGACGGCAAACCGTGTAGGGAACCTGACGGGTGCGGCACTCGCGACGGTAAGTCGTGCAGCAAACTTCTTTTTGCTCACAAGTTGGAACCCAAACCTTCTTGCAGATCGTTCGGGGACAACCTTGGACACATTCGGTGCGGCATTTGCCAGGGCAATACACGTTACGGCAAGTCGCCGCATCGTAGTGCCATGTACCTGGCTCGCGGACCGTACGACGCATCATCTTGCCGGGGATGGTCTCGGTCTTTGTTTGCCACGAACCACCACGAACGGTGACCATGCGAGTGTGAGTTTGTGGAACGACAACGCTGTATCGCTCTGTACGAACTTTTTGCTCGGTGATCGTGTTGTAGTGGGTGTAGTTAACGGTGCGAGACTTTGTCTCGTACACAGGCTTCATCACGCGGTAGTTGATCGTTCGCTGATGCGTTTCGTACACAGGCTTGTTGACTGTGTAGTTGATCGTGCGCTGGTGAGTCTTGTAGACAGGTTTCTTGACCGTGTAGTTGATGGTCTTGGTGTGTGTCTTGTAGACCGGCTTCTTGACCGTGTAATTGATCGTGCGCGTGCGTGTTTCGTACTTTGGCTTACGAACGTTGTACGTGTAAGTCTTCGTGCGTGTTTCGTACACAGGCTTGTTGACTGTGTAATTGATCGTGCGCGAACGAGTTTCGTAAGTGGGAACGTTCACGGTGTACTGAACTTCGCGCGAAGTCGTTTCCGGAACCATACGAACGGCCGGGACTTGTTGCTCCACGTAATACGTTTCGTTTCGCATGCGATGACGTGTTTCTTGAACCTGTTCGTAAACAGTTTCGCGAACCGTTCGCATCACGGTGTAAGTGCCGCCACCGACAGCTGCTCCGCCGTCAACAACTGCACCGTCAACGACACCGCCGCCAACGACACCGCCATCGGCGATCACACCATCAGTGACAACACCGCCACTGACCGCAGATCCACCACATCCGCCACAGCCTTGATAGCTGATGGCGCCACAATAAGCGGCGCTGGCGGTTTCCGCACCTGTGGCGAACAATGCGATCGCCAAGGCTGGGAGGTACCAATACCTTTTCATTTTCTCTTCTCCGTAGGAACAACATTCATGTTGTAAGGACGCAGCGTGCGACTTCACTCGAGCACCCGCCTGAGTGACTTGCAGCGATCTCCAATCTGCCAACGGGCCGCGGAAGGTGCCGCCCGTTTGCGAGAGTCCAGCCTTCGAGCAACGCAATGCGTATGGGAGGATGGGAGGGTCGCGCAAACTTCTCGCACGATCACAACAGATCTCGCTGCAGAAAATTCATCGTCTACGCAACAATGATTAATCACGCAAAGTGGGGCGTCTTGGGAAAACTGGAGGTTTGCGGTAACCTTTCATGCTGGCATTTCGGTTTGTGACGGCCCCCGCTAGCGATGGTGTTCAGCCGCATCGCACTAGAGTCCCTGCAATCAGTGCAATCGGAACAGCGTGATCCATCCCCTACCGGCAACCGGTTGAATCCGCCGGAGGTTGCGATTCCAAGTTGCGTTTTGGATCAGGCAATTGGTGAAACAAGTTCAGCCTGCGCTGCGACGAACCGTTCATTGAAAGCGCGTTGAGTCGACTGGATGACTTGTCCGACAATTGGTTGCGGCAATCGATTTTCACGCTCACCACACAGATCTCAGATGAGTTGCCCGCCGTGCAGGGGCCCCGCCGTGCAGGGACCCCGCCGTGCAGGGACCCCGCCGTGCAGGAACACTGCGTACGGCTTGTAGGGACGCATCCGAATCCTGTTCCACCTTCCGCATTGGGTGGCCGTCGATCGGATCATCGCCCTATTCGTCCCACTCTGCTTTTCTCTCGGTCAGCGTGAACTCCCAGCCGGCTTGGGTTCACCAGTGCTGGACGGTCAAGGCGGGCGAGGGGTGAGAGGCCATTGCTGGACGGTTTATCACTCCGTGTCGGCTCGCCTTTGCGAAATGCAACTATTTTGGGCGATGACGGGACTTTTCTCGCATGCCGCGAACTTTCTACAATCGTTTCGTCCTACAATTTCCCCCAGTGTCGATCCTGACTTTCAGTCGACAAACCTGTTGTCCGTAATGGGGGTCGGCCTCCAGGCGTCCCATCGCAACCCAAATCATATTTGACCGCGTTGACTGATCTGCCCCCTCACGGTGATCCCGACAACATCCCGCCCGACCCCGCAGACCCGAGCACGGCGGGACCTGATGCGGCCCGCCCCAACGTTGCGGCGTCCGATGGTGTAGCACCCGACGCTGGAGCACCCGATCAGCAAAAGAACCTACCCCAACCTGCGGTCGGTCGGCTCAGTCTTTATTATCGCGAACTACATCGACTGCTCGACGGGGGAACCCAATCGGTTAACAGCCGAGAATTAGGTCGATTGGTTGACGTCTCGCCAGCCGTCGTCCGTCGTGACTTGAGCACGCTGGGAACGATCGGCCGACGCGGTGTCGGTTACACGGTGCCGCTGTTGATCGAAGCGATTGGGCAGGTCCTGGGGTCGGGTCGGCAATGGCGCGTCGTACTGGTCGGTGTGGGCTCTTTAGGCGATGCACTCCTGCGCTATCGCGGATTCGAACGTCTCGGCTTTGAACTGATTGCGGCCTTCGACGTTGCCCCGGCGCGGATTGGAACAGAGATCGGCGGAGTGCAAGTACGGGACGCATCCGAATTGGACGACGCGCTCAAGCAGCTCACACCGGACCTTGCCATTTTGGCTGTCCCGGCCGAAAAAGCAGCTGACGTTGCCAACCAACTGGTCGCTGGCGGAGTCAGTGGCGTGCTAAATTTTGCCCCGACCACGCTGAGACTCAGCTCGCGTGTCGCCGTCGTCAACGTCGATTTGGCTAGCGAATTACAGCGTCTGGCATTCAGCGTCCATCACCCAAAATAGCGTGTTTTGCCAACCAAAACTTGATCAACTCGTGCACACTAGGGTCCCCGAATCGATTGCGAGTCGGCCAATTTGTAGGCATCGATCCGTTTCAGCGGGCTTGCCAAGGCAGAGTGAACCTGAAAGAACTAGGAAAGCTCCTCTTTAGAGGTGGGCGATGACTTGCTAAGATTCCGCCCAACACAACGATACCCCGTGGTGTAATTGGCAACACAGCTGGTTTTGGTCCAGCCATTCTAGGTTCAAGTCCTAGCGGGGTAGCTGATGGTGACACGAAGTCAGCAGACACTCAGAGCCGATGTCGGTATCCCACAAAAAACGGGATGGCCACCATCGGCTTTTTTGTTTGGTGACCAAAGTAGCCATCGCACCCCGTGTGATGAAGCCCGACTGTCGACACAGCATCGATTGGATCAGCAAGAAACGAGCTGGCCCACCGTCGCTGGACTCTCCGAGGCCAGTCTCGATTGCATTAAATCGGTTATCACCCGTAACTGTTCGCGGGAGCGAACAACGACATTTCAGAAAATTCAACGAATCAAGAATTCATCACGATTCGCGTGATGAAATCCGACGACCGTACGCGAGTTTCAAACTTGAGCAACAAACTCAACCCGTACCAATCGCCTCGGTCGGTGGATGCTGTCGATTCGTGGTGGACCCGATTACGACGACGTCTATTCCGGATTCGAGTCGATCGTCCGCCCGTTTTTGCAAACGGCGAAGCGATCATTTGTCATGGCCTCGCGTTCTTCATCGACCCCGATAACGCATCGGTCCTGTATGCGGCGTCTCCTTCGTCGGTTCATACGCCGCAGCGTATGAACCTGGTGGTTGCGGAAGCGATTCGTGTTTTACCCACCTTCTTGGCGGATCACCCAAAACTGCACGCACAACTGCGCAGCCGCAAACTGATCGTGCGATTGATTGACAGCTACGAGTGCAAACAATCCGAGTATCAACGCGAAGTTGCTTTGGAGTGGGACATTCTCGATGCGGTCCTAAGAGATGCCCCGCTTGACGAGGCCCTCGACGTCACGTGAGTTGATTGCATCTGGGAACGCAGTTCTTCAACGATGCGACCAATCGCTTGACGCACCAGGTCGTGGCCGACGCTGGGAATCTTGACAACGCGGATGTTCGGATTGACCCGCGACCACCGATCGGCACCGGAGACGTGCAAGATCCGATCTTCGCTGCCCCATAGGACGACCGTTGGGACTTTCAACGCAGCAACCTGTTGCTCGAATGTCGATACAGAAGCAGGATCGAACAATTGTGCAAATATCACGTCATGCAACTCGGCACGCTCGCGCCCGCCGGCGATCACGGCCCGCAAGGCGAAATCGGGGATATCCAACCGATCGTGAAAATTCAAATGTAGGACGCGACCAAATTCTTCACGATTCCGATAGGTCAGCGGGTTGTCGTCGCCCGAGGCGATCAGTCGTTCTAATTCACTCGCTTCCTCCCCGGGCAAGCCGGCCGGGGCGAGCAACGTCAATGTCCGTACTTGGTCGGACGAGGATGCTGCCAATTTGGTGGCCAACATCCCGCCCATCGAATAACCGACCAAGTGAACCGAATCAACATTCAACTGTTCAATCAAGCGGCTCAACGTCCGGACATAAAACGCTGCTGTGTAATCGCCATCACGACGAATTGCTGTTTCACCAAAACCCGGTAGATCGACTGCGACGACGCGATAATCGCTGGTGAGTCCCGACGCCAACTCCAGAAAACTGTCTTTGCTGTCGCCGAACCCGTGGACCAACAGAATCGTTTCTCTCTGCACGCCCTCGGTGTGGGAATCGATGACAGGCAGATTCCAGTCGTCCACTTTGACCCAGTAGTGATCGAATCCAGCGTTGGAACGTTGAACCGCGATCGCGACGTTCAGCAAAACACGCGGATAGGCGACGTAGATAATCGCAAACGCCGCGATCAGCAACGCAAGGAAACCGCCGACCGCCAACCACCGACTGCGTCGTTTTCTGCAATGTGATTCGCCCTGTGACTTCATGCCAATCCTTTGCCAATGACGCACGGTTGACTCGAACACGCGCGACCAATTTGCACCGTTTTGTCCGCGAAACGGCTATGACGCCGAACTCCCGAACAGCTCAGCGAAAAACGATTGCATCGCCCGCCACGATCGCTTGTCTGCCTTTTCGTTGTACGCTGCGCCGCGTGAGTTGTCGTCGCCAGCCATCGGTTGTGTGAATGAATGGACGGCGCCGGCATAATAAATCATTTGCCAATCGACATTGGCCTTGTTCAATTCCTCTTTCATCGCGTCGATGTCTTTGGTCGGCACGAAGGGATCGTCGGCACCGTGGCAGATCAACAGTTTCGCTTGAATATTCTTGCCATCCTCGGGTGATGGAGAATCGAGACCGCCGTGGAAACTAACCACACCTGAGACGTCAGCACCACTGCGCGCCAGTTCCAAGACTCCCGTACCCCCGAAGCAATAGCCGATCGCCGCGATCTGATCTTTGTCAACGTGGGTTTGTTGGCGTAGTTGCTCCAAGCCCAACTTTAACCGCCGCCGATACAGTTCACGATCCTTTTTGTAGATCCCCGCCATTTGTCCCGCCGCCTGCGGACCATCCGGACGAACACCTTTGCCATAGATGTCCAACGCAAACGCGACGTAACCGAGTTCGGCCAACTGACGACACCGCCGTTGTTCGTATTCCGTCATCCCCATCCATTGATGGACTACCAGAACACCTGGAACACTGTCGGTTAGCTCCGAGTCCCATGCGACAAAACCTTCCAGCGCAACATCGCCATCGTTGTACTCGACGAGCTTCGTTTGAATCTCGGCATGAGCCGACGAGAGCACACCGACGACAAGAATGAGTGACATCATGTATCGCATAGCTATGAAATCCAGTTGAACCGTGGGCGCGTGTGATAGACCTGACGCAATTGGCATCGGCACAATCATCGTTTTGAGCGATTCAGCTCAATCGAACAAGCCTCCTATGCCTCAAAATCTCGAATTACGCATTTGGTAACCAACGCCTGCTTTCTGCAGTCCATTGGTAGGGCCGATTCCACCGGACGAAATCAACACAATGCAAACTTGCGAGTTGCCCGATACCAACCTCGCATGTGGAGCTCTGAATTGTGATACAAAAGATGCTATCACCGCGAGGCCCAACGATGAGCGACGAAATCACACTCGAAATTTTCTCCGACTACATCTGACCGTGGTGCTATCTCTGCACCGTGCGTGTGGAACGACTCGTCCAGAAATATCACATCCGAGTAAAGGTCATACAGTTCCCGTTGCATCCCGACACGCCGCAGGACGGATTGTCGTTGGATCAGCTATTCGCCGGGCGTGACATTGATGTGCCAGCGATGAATTTGGCGATGCAACGGCGAATGGCTGCCGAGAGTCTCCCTTACGGTGATCGCACGATGACCTTCAACAGTCGGCTCGCACAAGAGCTTGCGAAGTGGGGCGAGTCGCAACCCGGGGGCGCGGCGATCCACGACGCCCTGTTCCGAGCCTACTTTGTTGACGGCATCAACATTGCAATCATCGACAATCTTGTAGCGTTGGCCAATCGAATCGGTCTCGATAGTGATCAGGCTACCGAAGTGCTGCGGTCGCGTCGAATGTCAAAAGCGGTCGACGCCGATTGGCAACGCGCCAGGCAGTTAGGCGTCACCGGCGTTCCAACCTTTATGGTCAAGGACCAAGTCGCGGTTGGCGCACAACCGTATGAGATGCTGGAAAAGCTGATCAACAACGCCGATGCAAAGTAATCCTGGCCCGGATCGATAGGGTGCTCGGGTAACCGGTAAACCTTGCGCAACTGATTCGTGCGGCATTAACGTGCCGCGGGGTAGATCGAACGAACCGCAATAGCCGATTTAACCGTTGAAGGCGGAACAGTGGTCGAAATTCGATCGACCGTGCGAATCCGCGCATTTCGACGTTCTCTAACACACCCCGGTTTGATGTCAAAACGAAATCGCGCCCACTGGCTTTGTCTATTTGCAGCAGCAGTCAGTTTTCAGTTCTTGTTCTCGGTTGCGGCTCAATCGTCCGAGACGCTCCATGATGACGTCGAAGAACGTCTGGCGCGACTGGAGGCCGAATGGTACGCCCTGAAATCTCAGTCCACACTCTGCGCGAGTAATTCCCGTGACCAACAATCATGTTCGTCACGATGCTCCGACGCCGGACTGTACGCGGGAGCCGGCGTCGTTTTTGCGAAGCCACATTTCAAAGAGTCGTTTCAATATTCGCAGATCAATTTTGGCACTGGCGAGCAATCGTTGGTCCCGTTCTCGTATGACTATGACGCGACACCCAGTACTTGGCTCGGCTACCGATCGTCCAACGGATTGGGAATCCTCGTTGACTACTGGCAATTCGATCACGCCGGCAATCGCGCGACCGCAGTATCCGATGGCGTCAACATTTACACGGCCAACGCAACGACCGTGATT
>JABDKS010000899.1 GCA_013002105.1 Pirellulaceae bacterium
ATCATTAACAACAAACTGTCGACACTGGACATGACCGCCGCAAAAGGTGCCGCGACCAACAACCCAGCCAGCCAGGGAGTGCCCGCGTTGGTCGCCAACCGAGACGCCAAGTCGGGCATGGTGCGATCGGGATCCACTTCCATCCCCGACATCAGCACTCGGCCACAACAAAAAACGATGACCAGGCAAAAGTAGATGACGCTGTAATACACCGACACGGTCAGGACCGAGTACCGCAAAGTTTTGGTGTCTTTAAACGCCATCAACCGCAACATGTTGCTTGGCTGACCGGTGGCGGCAAATGGCCAAAATACAAAGAAACTAAATGCGGTGCCAATGGCCAGAAATCCCAGACTGCTCTGTGAGTCGGGCCCCGGATTCGACGTGTACGAACCGCGTCGGCCCGCGCCGTAAGCGTACGGCACCATTTTCGTAACACGCAGCGTCACTCCGCTAACAGATTCGCTTGACGTGATGCGTTCGATCTCTGCTGGTGTCGTGATCTTCAACACATCGATGATGTTGCTCTCGTTCGCACCAGCCGCGATGACAGCGCGTTGTGCTAAGCGATACGCTTGGTCGTCCTGCCTGATCCAGGCCGCCTTTGGGATCACACGTTCTTGCGTTGCAGCGACGTTGATGCTTAGTATTGCCGTCCCTTTCTCCGGCGGTGTCATCTCGGCTAATTGCCGCGTCGCACTCGCCATACCGCCCACTTGGTAAAGCGCCATGCCCAGCATGACCAGCACGCCGACGAACATCACGATGCCCTGCATCACATCGGTCCAAACGACCGCACGAAATCCGCCGTAGACCACGTACACAATCACGGCGACGGAAAAACACAGCAGGCACAACAGATAATCCGGATCGGCTTGATTGACCCACGGGATATCCGCCGTTAACCGCGAGATGCCGCTTACAGCGCGCTGAAAAATCGGATCATTCGACAGGAGTGTCGAAAGAATCTTGCCGCCCGCCTTAAATTGGGCTGCCAAATAAAAGAACATAAAGAACACCAGCAAGCTGGTCGCCGTCAGTCCGACTGCTGGACTGGCAAAACGATCTCGCAACACCTCCGGGATGGTGATCGCACCACTTTTGCGCGAGATTTGATTGAGTCGTTTCCCAATCATCGCCATCGACACCAATGGCATGATCATGAATCCGGCGATCCACAATGCCAGGGTCCAACCGTGCGAATAAATCAGCGCGGGGAATCCGACAAAGGTCCCGCCGGACGCATTGGTCGCTGCAAACGTCAGCGCAAACGCCCAGACTCCAAAACTACGGCTGCCCAAAAAGTACTCCCCGGCAAACTCCTTTCCTTTTGCCGCTCGGTTGGAAAGGACCGCCAGTAGGAATACCAGCACGGTGTACCCGCCAAACGCGATCAATGCGCCGCTGCCGTTCATGCCCGATCCTCGTCCGTCTCGCCACGGTCACCTGACACATCCATTGTGTCTGTCGTTTTAGTCTCGACGTCCGGGAGCGGTTGATCGTGCATCTTGAAAAGCACGAACCACGCGGTGAATAGCGTCGACACAATCCACGGCACCAGTACTCCCCAAAAAACCCATGACGGCATCCCCCACACGATCGTCATCTGCTCGGGCGAAACCTCGTAGCCGAACAGTGCGCAATAGCCGACGACCCACAGGCAACTGGTCAACCATGCCCCGAGAATCCATTTCAGTTCGCGAATCCCGCTGACGTAAATCGGATCAAGGTCGTCGTTGTTCATTGGCGGATGCAACAAGAGCCGTCGTCACTACGGAATGTCGGTTCCGCATGAAAAGATTGGATGGCAAGAGTGTAGCTGACGTCGGTCCCGGATTGTGACGTCGTGGCGATGCCGTACCAAACTGACGGGCATTGTCGTGTCGGGCATCGTCGTGTCGGGCGTTGTCGTGTCGGGCGTTGTCCTGTCGGGTACGATATCGGTCCCACCCGATCGCATCCTCCGCGAGCCACGTCATGACCTGGATCGATTACACCGTCCTGCTGATCTATTTCGCCTCTATGATCGCGATCGGATTATGGTCGATGAGCCGGGTCAAAGACCAAGAAGACTACTTCATGGGCGGTCGCGGATTCGGCAAAGTCCTGCAAACGTTCGCCGCCTTTGGTGCTGGAACCGGCGCCCATGAACCGGTGACCGTTGGTCGTACCGGTTGGACCAGTGGACTCAGCGGCGTTTGGTCGGCGCTAATGTGGTTGTTTGTCACTCCGGTCTACTGGATCACCGCGGTCTGGTATCGACGGATGCGACACCTGACATTGGGTGACTGGTTTGTCGAACGTTACCAATCGCGGGGACTCGGCGCAGCCTACAGCGTGTTTGCCATTGTCTTTTACATGTTCTATCTGTCGACGATGTTTTCGGCGATCGCAAAATTTGCTGTACCGTTGATGGGTGTCGATGAATTGTTTGGGATCGAATTGAAATACGTACTGGTTCCCAGTTTGGCCAGCATTGTGATTGTTTACGGAGTCCTGGGCGGCCTGACCGCAGCCTATTGGACCGATTTGATTCAAGGCATCTTCATCATCCTATTGAGTGTGTTGTTGATTCCGTTCGGGCTCAAGGCTCTTGTGACCCAGTTTGGTGATCCCAGCACCGATGGTCTGATGGATGGTTTTCGCATCATGCACCAGCGGGTCTCCAGCGATTACTTCAGCCTGTTTGCGGGTCCCAGTGCGGGAGAGTTCCCGATTCAATACATCGTCTCGCTGACCGTGCTGGCGTTGGTCGGCATCGTCGTTCAACCGCATTTCATCGCCACGGGCGGCGGGTCGGCCAAAAGTGAAAACGAAGCTCGCATCGGGCTGGTTGTCGGCAACTTTCTCAAACGCTTGTGCACGGTGGGCTGGGCACTAACCGCCTTGATCGCGTTGGCGTTGCTGGCGGGCAATGCGGAAATCGCGACCGACCCCGATCTGGTCTGGGGTGTTGCGGCGAGAGAAATCCTGGGGCCGCTGAATGTCGGACTCGTCGGGTTGATGCTCGCATGCCTGATGGCCGCGATGATGAGTTCGGCCGACACCTACATGATCGTCAGCTCCGCGTTGATCACCCGAAATCTGTACGCCGCGTACGTCAACCCGGAGGCGACCGATGCTCAGAGTGTGCGTGTTGCCCGTTTGACCGGACTGTTGATCATCGTCGGCGCATCGACCGTGGCCATCACGGTAGCCGACGTGTTTGCACAATTCACGATGGCGATCGAATTACCGATCCTGTTCGCTGCCCCGTTTTGGATCGGCATGTTTTGGCGACGTGCCAATCGCATCGCTGTGTGGGTCACGATCACGTTTTCGCTATTGTTCTTTTTTGTATTGCCGGTCGTCATTCCAAACGTCGCTGGGAACCTTCGTTCCAACCCCCAATGGACGACAACAACGAATCTGGTGACAACGACAATACGTCGTGACGCGACACCGGCCGACGTGGCGCGACACGATGCCTGGCAACAGGCGATCGCCCAAGCCAAAGCAAAAGGCGACTTAGAAATGATCACTCAGATCGGGACGGAACCACCGAGTGCCAACATTGGTGAAGAAATCGAGATCGTGCTGAAATCGGGTGGTCAATCGATTTTCTGGCGCGGCGGTGTCTCACCGGTCGGTCCTGAGCAACTGGAAATCGTCAATCAAAAACAACAGGGCAACACGACCGTCATCACACGTCGTCATACCGGATCGCTGGTTGGCAACGGCGGGTTCCGACTTGATTTCTTGTTGTATCATTTCCTGGGCTTGGATCTGGCCAACGCATCCAAGGCAACCATCGAAACACTTCGATTGCCGCCACGTGTGTTGCTGCCGTTCTTGGTTCTAATCGTGGTGAGCCTGCTGACACGACCGAATGATCAAACGATCCTGGACCGCTATTACGCCAAGATGAAAACCGAAGTCGACGCCGATCCGGAGGTCGATCAGAAAAACTTGGAGGAGTCGTACCGCGACCCAAAACGCTTCGAATCCAATCGCCTCTT
>JABDKS010000902.1 GCA_013002105.1 Pirellulaceae bacterium
GCTCGCTTAGGCTCACCACCGACCCTCCCGCGACAGCGTGTTTTCCAATGGAAAGTCATATGCGCGGGAGGGTAAAGTGTTGATTGCAAAAGCCGACTTGTGGGTAAAGACAAAGTTCCAACCGGCCAATAGTTGTTGTGATGCGTTGTCCGGTGGAGACCAGTCCTGCATTCTGGTTGCGTTCAGAGATCTTTGCCTACTTCATCACTACTTCGTCAAGGTTCAGCAACACCGAAGCCACAGCGTCCAGGCCATCATCGTTCGGGTCATCATCATTTTGCGTCTTGTCGTTTTTCTCTCCAGCGTTTTGCTTATCCTGCCGAGCGGATTGCATCAACGCTAACAAATCCTGCAAGTCTTCTTCACTTGGCTGCCGACAAGTAACGATTCGGAAACCCGCCCGAATCTGTTCGGACGGTTGTTCGGCAGATGCCCGCATCCGATTTGCCAAGGCGGACGTGCACTCGGCAAAGACTTCGTCGTTGAGCATCATCAATGCTTGTAGCGGTGTATTGGATCGCAGGCGACGCGGCGCACAGAATTCACGCGACGGAGCGTCGAACGCGGCGAACATCGGATAGGGGATGCTTCGCTTCATGTACGTATAGATCGAGCGTCGATACCGATCCTTGTCGCCGGGTTTGGGAACATTCCATTTGTCGCCAGCTTGAAACGGTTTCCACACGCCCTCGGGGATAGGTGGATGAACGGGCGGTCCGAACTGTTTGTCCGTCAGCAGTCCCGACAACGCCAACGCTTGATCGCGAACAACCTCCGAGGACAAGCGAAAGCGGGGACCACGCGCGAGCAGCCGATTTCGTGGGTCTCGCTGATGTAATTCGTCACTCACTTTGGAACTCTGACCGTAGGTTCGCGACAGCACGATCTCACGAATCATCTCTTTTTGGCTCCATTCTTGTTCGTTTTGAAAACGCAGCGCGAGAAAGTCAAGCAAATCAGGATGCGAGGGGACTTCGCCGGATGATCCGAAATCCTCTTCGGTCGCCACCAATCCGATTCCAAAAAGTTGCGCCCAAACACGGTTGACCGCCACACGGGACGTCAGCGGGTTTTCGGGAGCGACCAGCCACCGGGCAAGTGCCAAACGATCGACGCGTCCCTCTGGCAGCGGTGGCAAGGAAGCAGGTGTACCCGGGGTCACCCGATCACCCTTGGTCAGGAACAACCCTCGCTCGAAAACGTGAGTCGGGCGTGACAAATGCTCGGGCAACTCTTGCATCACCGGTACGGAGACCGATTTAATTTTGCTTCGCTCTTTTCGAAGCCTTGCGAGCTCGTCGCGCATCGCAACAAATTCATCGTCTGTCAGTGACTGCGTCAATCGCTCGTCGTCGGTGACAGCCAGGTGCCCACGGCGTGCGATCAGCGAGAATGCCGACAGAATGTAGATGCGGTGCTCGAGTGTGATTTGTAGCCGCGCGTTTTCGGGGATGGTGACTGGAGATTCCAGCACCAACGCGGCTTGTCGTGGTTGGCTGATTCGCGTGAACGCTGCAAAGCCGCGATTTGATTTCGGATCAAGGCTCAGTTGGGGATCGTAGAATGGATCCGGTTCGTCGATGATCAAACGTTTGATTGCTAAATCTCTCGGCTTCTCCTCGCCGTCGACCACCAGCTTGGCGTCGATGTGAGACATCACAAATCCCCACTCGGAATCGCTGACCGCGGTTTTTGGATCCAGTGGCATGGCCGTCAGTCGGATCGCCGTCAGTTTGGAGACGCCATCGGGCAGCGGAGATTCCAGCGTGATATCAGCATTGCGGCTGACCGTACCGACCGTTTGAAACTCGTCGTGATCGCCAACACGATTGACGACTACTTTGGTTTGGTTGCTGGTCGACGCCGTCATGCCGACGATCGGTTTCCACATCGCGGTGTCGACGAGAAGCTGATATTCACGATCCCAAAGTTTCTTATTTACCGCGTCGATCTGACGATCAAGCTTCGATGCGGCGTCGTAGTCCCCGGCATCGACGGGTGCCTGAATCACGGGCCAGTCTTCGTTCAAATCACAGTCAGCAGTGTTGTTAAAAAACGCAGCGAACTGATAGTACTCTTCATGACGAAACGGATCGTACGGATGGCTGTGGCACTGCACACATCCAAACGTCACCCCCTGCCACGCTTGCCAAGTTGTATTGACCCGATCCAGTACTGCAGCGACGCGAAATTCTTCGTCATCCGTGCCGCCCTCTTCGTTGGACTGCGTGACGCGATGGGCGGCCGTTGCAATCTTGTCCTCGACCGTCGGATGCGGCAGCAAATCACCAGCGATCTGTTGGATGGTGAACTGATCGTACGGCAGATCGCGGTTCAGCGAATCGATCACCCAGTCGCGATATTTCCAAACCGACCGCCGTCCGTCGGCACCAAGACCCCTGGAATCTGCATAACGAATTTGATCCAGCCAGACACTCGCCCACCGTTCGCCCAGTGCGGGCGACGCGAGCAAACGTTCAACGACTGTCTCGCGAGCAGCTTCGCGATCGCGTTCGTAATCCTTCAAAAATGCATCCAACTGCTCGATCGTAGGCGGCAATCCGATCAAGTCCAGCGTCACACGTCGCAACCAACGTTCAGGCGGCGCGTCACCGGAAGGCTCCATTTTCTCTGCATCGAGTCGGGCCAGCACGAAATGGTCGATCGGCTGGCGGCCCCAGGTTGGATCCGACACCGATGGCAGCGGTTTGGCTTTCGCAGCGGCGTAGGCCCAATAACTGGCATCCCAGATTGCCCCTTGCTTGATCCACTCGGTCAGCAACGCAATTTCGTGTTCGGACAACGCGCTTCCATGTTCGGCAGGCGGCATCCGCAACTCCGGATCGGTTTCCAAAACTCGCTCGATCAGCAGCGATTCATCCGGTTCACCCGGTTCGACAATCCAGCCATCCGGCGGCAGCACTTGATCTTTGTAAACAAACGAAATATCGGCCGCCTGCTTGACACCTCCGTGACAAGCCACGCAGTGTTGGTTGAATATCGGCCGAATGTGTTCGTTGAAACTGACCACCTTCGGCAACGCAGCATCCTCAGCACTGGCAAGTGATGAGATCAACAGCACCATACTGATGCTCGTCAGATAGATTCGCATGAAAAAAATCGACACGGATAAATACTTTTTCACTCATTCAGATCGATTGTGATAAACGGTCATCGTAGTGGTATTCACGACTTCCCTCTCTGCGCCGACTCTCGAGAACTCCTCTCGAGGACTCGTCCACCACCCTGAACTTATCCTAAATCAATCGTTCGAATGCCGCACAGCATTTTTGATTCTTGTACACGAATCCGGTCGGCAATAACGTCATCAAAAACGCGAAATGGTTCGACTCTCGGCCTCCTAAAGTCTAGTCCCTGTCGAAGGTGCTTGAATCGGTCGTGGCGGATGCCCTGTCGATGGGAGGACGCCGTGGCAGCCTATCGC
>JABDKS010000903.1 GCA_013002105.1 Pirellulaceae bacterium
CCAACCGTCTCGATTCGCCATTGCCCTGGCGCCAACGCGCCTTGCAACGATGGCTCCAAGATCTGGCGTTCCAACAGCGTCGGAATCAGAATGAGGTTAGGCAAAGGGATGCCCCAATAGGAACGAATTGAATGTCACAGCTAAGTGCCTGTCCAAAAAGGGGGCAGACCCTCTCCGGCGAGGCTGTAAATGTCCAGCGAGAACAACTCGCCTCCAAAGGGTCAGACCCATTTTCGGCTCGGCACTAAGTCGGAAATGCGTTGGAACCCCGGGGCCATTGATCCGGCGTGAATCGCCAGTTCAGCGAATGGCAAACCTCTCGCCAAACTTCCGTCACCGACGTGCTGTACAGGTAAGGTACGTAACCGAGTCGCAAATAGGAATGCAACGCGGGCAATCGAAAATGCTCCGTGTAAAGTTCGATGTCTTTGTACCCTGCCTGCAAGAATCGTGTTGTCACCGCAGCGGTAACCGCGCTGCCGAGTCGTTTTCCGCGATGCTGGGCATTGCAGCCAACCCAACCGAGCGTTCCCGACTCGGGGGAACGGCCCGTGTAATTGTGCAAGCACATCGCCGAGGCGACCAAACGATCGGAATCTGACGTGACCGCCACAAACCAGCCCGTGGGAATCAAGCGAGCCAGGCAGTAGTCCAATCGTTCCTTGTCCCAATCCGTCCAACCGCATCCGTGCATCAGTTTCAAGAACATCGGGATGTCATCGGCTGTCGCCTGACGAATCAAATAGCCCTCGGCCAATGGCACAACGGGCGGATCATCCATCCGCTCAACCGGCCAATTCATTTTCAACTGCGGTCTACAATCCGACATCCAACCCCACCACCGTAGAACGGACTTCAGTCCGTTACCAAGGACTCGCCGCAACCAATAACTCAAAACCCACGCTGCAATCCTGGCGTGACATCCAGATCCAACGCCGCGTATTCGCCGCGTTTGATTTTTTCGAGCGCAATCGCTCCCATCACGGCGTTATCGGTGCACAAATTCATCGGCGCGATGACCAAATCAAACCCGTCAGCTCCGGCAGCCATCGCCAGCCGTTCTCTCAAATACCGATTCGCCGCGACGCCGCCACCCACGATCAGACGATTGCAATCGTGATTTTGAATCGCGCGGCAGCTCTTGGCAACAAGTACGTCGACGACCGCCGCTTCGAACGACGCACAGACGTCGGCCTTGTCGGTATCGGAAATCTGCAGATTCGAGAAGTCTTGTTGGCCCGGTCCAACAATCGAATATCGCACGGCGGTTTTCAGTCCACTGAAACTGAAGTTGAAATGATCATCTTGGACCATCGATCGGGGATAGCTGTGTGCCGTACGATCTCCCTTTGCCGCCCATTTGGAAACCGCCGGGCCTCCCGGAAACCCCAGACTCAGCATCGCGGCCACTTTGTCGAATGCTTCGCCGGCCGCGTCATCGATCGTGCCACCGAGATACTCCAAATCCAATGGGCTGGTGCAGTGGTACAAACTGGTGTGGCCACCGCTGACGACCAAACCGATGCAGGGATAAACCGGTTGGTCGGTCGATAATTGACACGCATACAGGTGGGCGTGCAGATGATTTACGGCGACCAACGGCTTTCCCCAAGCCAAGGCGAGGGTCTTTGCGGCGACCAAGCCGACCAGCAGCGACCCAGCCAACCCGGGTCGATCGGCCACCGCGATGGCATCCAAGTCGGCTGGCCGGACGCCCGATTTACCGATCGCCGTATCGATCACCGGCAAAATCCGTTCGACGTGGGCCCGGGCGGCGACTTCGGGGACCACCCCGCGGAATTGCTCATGCAAGGCTTCCTGCGTCGCGACGCAGTCACCCAAGACGGTTCCGTCAGCGGCAATCACGGCCGCAGCGGTCTCGTCACAGGTCGATTCGATTGTCAAAATAGGCAAATTGCTGCTCGATTGACCGTTGAAAGGTTGTAAAACGCGTGCCCGAATCGAATTGCTCGGAACATCCAACGGGCCAGATGGGTGACCGACCGCCTGTTGATTGTCGATCGGACGGACGGTGTGGTGACAGTTGGCCGGTCGTTGCAGGGGACTTGGGATACCCGGTTTGTCCCAAAACGCCCTGCCAGCGGCAACCATGCCGACACCACGAAAAGCCCCGAAGCTATTGACAGGATTGGCGTTAGCGGGATACTTGCCCCTTTCCAAACCTACCAAATCACGGCAAGTTTCCTCGAAATCAGTTTCAATGCCAACGATCAATCAGCTCGTCCGCAAACGACGAAAGCTCAAGAAGAGCCAAAGTAAGTCACCTGTTCTCGAAAAGTGCCCGCATAAGCAGGGCGTTTGTTTGCAGGTGCGAACCATGACGCCGAAGAAACCAAACTCGGCTCTGCGTAAGATTTCGCGTGTGCGACTGAGCAACGGCAAGGAAGTAACCGTTTACATCCCTGGCGAAGGCCACAATCTGCAAGAACACTCGATTGTGCTCGTTCGCGGCGGACGTGTTCGCGACTTGCCAGGCGTCCGGTACCAAGTCGTCCGTGGAGCACGCGATGCTTTGGGTGTCGAAGGTCGTAAGCAGTCTCGCAGTCGCTACGGTGCCAAGAAGTAGCGTTTCAGTCATCTCGAACAAAGTAAGAAATAGTTAAAAGCGAAACATGGGACGTATCACTTCTAGCCGGACGCAACTGAAGCCGGATCCGAAATTCAATTCAATGCTTGCGGGCAAGTTCATCAACTGCTTGATGTGGGACGGAAAAAAGACCGTTGCACAACGGGTTTTCTACGACGCGCTGGAAGAAATCGGCAAGCGTGGTGAAACCGGCGAAGACGCACCGATTCAGGTTTTTGAAACGGCACTGGAAAACATCAAGCCCTACATCGAAGTTCGCAGTAAGCGGGTCGGTGGGGCAAGTTATCAGGTTCCGATGCAAGTCAACCGAACTCGCCAGCAAAGCTTGGCCATTCGTTGGTTGCTCGAAGCGGTCCGCGACAAGAAGGGCCGACCGATGCACTTGAAATTGGCCGACGAAGTGATGGCGGCCTACAAGAAAGAAGGTGTTGCCTACACCAAACGCGAAAACACGCACCGTATGGCAGATGCCAACAAGGCGTTCGCCCACTTCGCATGGTAAGCGAGTTTTCTCGCTTTCTATACTTCATCGTCAAACACCGCGACCGGTTCTCCACACCGTGTCGCGGTTTTTTGTGCGCAGCGATACCCTGTGGACGTTGCCAATTCCCGTCGCCTCTGTGATCCCCAATTCGTTCCCAGCCAAACCGCCGTTCCCAGCCAAACCTCCCTCTGCAATGCTACCGCTGATACCAAGTAGGTGTCTTGGTACTTTCTCCCCTACCAGGACCAGCTCCTGGCCTACGCATTTCATCTAGAGTCCAACCGCAATCGTCCCATGGCAACCGATATTTCCAAACTCCGTAACATCGGCATCATCGCTCACATCGATGCGGGCAAGACGACGGTGACCGAACGGATGCTGTTCCTCAGTGGAGCCAAGCACCGCGTCGGCCGAGTCGATCATGGCACCACCGATACCGATGACGATCCAGAAGAACAAGAACGCGGTATCACGATTTTCAGTGCTTGTGTGAAATTTGGTTGGAAGGATTTCAACATCAATCTGTTGGACACGCCCGGCCACGTCGATTTCACCGCCGAAGTCGAACGATGCTTGCGCGTGCTCGACGGTGCCGTGACCGTTTTCTCCGCTCGTGAAGGCGTCGAAGCACAAAGTGAAACAGTCTGGCGGCAGGCCGATCGATACGAAGTTCCCCGGATCGTCTTTATCAACAAGATGGATCGCGAAGGCGCGAACTTCGATGCGGTGTTCAATGACATCCAGCCGCGATTGGGCGGAAAACCGGTCGCTGTGGAATTACCCGTCGGTAGCGGTCCCGCGCATACCGACAATCCGTTTCGCGGTGTCATCGACTTGGTCGAAATGAAACTACTGCAGTTTGACCCCGAGACCGAAGGCAAAGAAGTTTCGGTGACGGATATACCAGACGAACTTGCTGATGACGCGCAGTTCTGGCGTGAACAGATGCTCGAAGCAGTCTATGAATTGAGCGAAGAAGCGATGACGCTGGCGATGGAGGAGAAGGAAGTCTCCAACGACTTGATCGTCAAAGCCCTTCGCAGCGGGTGCATCAACCGAATGATCCAACCCGTGCTGTGCGGTTCGGCGTTGCATGGTATCGGCGTTCAACCGTTGATGTCTGCCGTTGGTAATTACCTGCCCAGTCCGCTGGATCGACCGCCGGTCGAAGGCATCGATCCCAAAAACACCGATAAGACACTCACACGCAAGCCCGATCCCAAAGAACCCTTTTGTGGATTGGTATTTAAAATCTTGCCGGCAAAAACGGGCGACAACTACTGGATCCGGGTTTATAGCGGCGAAATCAAGCAGAACTCGCGTGTGCAATGTCCCAATCGTGACAAGAAAGAAAACATCGCTCAGTTGTGGCAGATTCATGCCAGTAAAAAGGAGCGGGACGGACAGATCGAGAAAATTACCGCCGGTGATATCTGTTGCGTGATCGGTCCGCGATTCGCCATCACGGGCGATACGCTTTGCGACACAAAAGGCTTGATCGAATTGCCAAGTATCAAGTTTGCCGAGACGGTCATTTCGATGGCGATCGAACCGGAGAACACGGGCGATCGCAAAAAGCTAGAAGAGACGCTGGAAATGCTCCGTCGCCAAGATCCGACATTCCGAGCTGTCGAAAATGAAGAAATTGGGCAGACGATCATCAGCGGTATGGGAGAGTTGCACCTCGAAGTGATTCAGCATCGCCTGACACGCGACTTTGGTTTGAACGTCAAGTTTTACAAACCTAGGGTCAATTATCGCGAGACAATCGGTGGAAACGCAGACGTGGTCGGTCAATGCAATCGGCAAGTCGGGTCGACGCATTTGTTTGCACGACTAAAGGTTCGTGTTTCGCCGCTAGAAGATTCCTCGCAGCCGGTTTTGGTGTTTGATCGTATTTCACCTGAGACAGTGATCGCACCGCCGCTTCGCCAAGCAGCAATGGAAGAGATCCGCGAACGGGCCGAAGGAGGCGGAGTGATCGCTGGTTTCCCGCTTTCGGGTGCGAAATTGGAAGTCTACGATGCGGAAACTCACGAAGAAGGCAGCGATGAGGTAGCCTTTCGCATCGCAGCCGGTGATGCATTCGATCGTGCCTTAGAGCAGGCCGGTCCTGTGTTGCTGGAACCGGTGATGAAAATCGAGGTGACCACGCCGGAAGATTTCATGGGTGAGATCGTTGGCGACTTGCAGCAACGTCGCGCCATCGTTGCAGCGACCGAAACACGCGGTGCCATGACCGTCATTACCGCACACGCTCCGCTGAAAGAACTCTTCGGATACGAAAGCGCCGTCCGTAGCTTGAGCCAAGGCCGCGCCGGCAGCAGCATGGAACCATTGTGTTACCAGCCCGCACCCAAAGAAGACGCCGAAAGCTTTCACTTCTAACGCGTTGGTCGACTAAAAGAGAATTGCGTTGTGAGTGCCACGCGGAGCGGCTGAGTGGATTCGGTTTGGTCGCAACCATTGAACTGCCGTTACAGGAACGACATGCCTGCACCCGAGACGATCGCGTTTGCTGACGACATCTTGATCCTGATCGACCAGACCAAATTGCCTGGCGAATTGGCAACGTTGGAGTGTCGGGATATTCAGCAAACCCACGATGCCATCAAGCGACTTGTCGTCCGCGGCGCCCCAGCAATTGGGATCGCCGCCGCGTACGGTGTCTGCCTGGCACGCGATGACGCGGGGCATCGTTCGCGGGACGCCTATCTGCATGCGATCGAATATCTGGCGACCAGCCGTCCCACCGCAGTCAATTTGTTTTGGGCATTGGACCGTATGCAGTCGGTGCTGCAGTCAACCGACGAGAGAGAGTTGCCCGACCGACTGTTGGCCGAGGCGGTCGCGATTCATGACGAAGATCGCGAGATGTGTCACAGCATCGGTCGAAATGGAGCCACGTTGCTCAAAGGCAAGCAACGAGTGTTGACGCACTGCAACGCGGGTGGCTTGGCAACGTCGACCTGGGGAACAGCGTTGGCGCCGATTTATCAATTGCATGAATCGGGTGAACCGATCGAGGTCTACGCGGACGAGACACGACCGTTGTTGCAAGGTGGTCGTTTGACCGCTTGGGAACTGTCACAGGCCGGTGTGCCGGTCACGGTGTTAACCGATTCGATGGCGGGAAGCCTATTGCGCACGGGCAAAATCGGTGCCGTCATCGTCGGCGCCGACCGCATCGCGGCAAACGGCGATGTGGCGAACAAAATTGGTACGTACCCGCTGGCGGTGCTGGCGAGGTACCACGACGTGCCATTTTATGTCGCGGCACCGTCGAGCACCTTTGATTTGACACTCGACAGCGGCGACTTGATTCCAATCGAAGAGCGGGGACGAGACGAAATCGCAAAACCGTTCGGGCTGACGATCGTTCCCGATCAAGCCGAAGTGATGAATCCAGCGTTTGACTGCACGCCCGCGGAATTGGTCACCGCCATCATCACCGAACGCGGCGTCGTCACCGAACCCAATCGCGAAAAGCTGGCTCTCCATCTAGCGTGAACGGCTGGTTGATTCGCCCCGACGCGTTCGCAATGCGATAGACATCTCAACCAGGGCACCGCAACAGCGGATTGGATCTGCACGTGATGAAGCCGCTGAAAATCCCCGTTTTTGCGGCTGGATCAGAGAAAAAGTGAGATCCCACCTGGGCGGTGACCAGACTTGTCAGGGCCTCGAGCGATAGTACTAGTG
>JABDKS010000916.1 GCA_013002105.1 Pirellulaceae bacterium
CAACAACCCAGACACCTGATGGCTGGGTTTTCTACAGCATCGATGCCGATCTGAGATTGCAGTCGATTATGGGTTTGCAAACTTGGAATGCGATTCGAGCGCTCGATTTTCTTGCGTCGCTGCCAGATGTCGATCCCGATCGCCTTGCTGTGACCGGCGGCAGCGGTGGCGGAACGCAGTCGATCTTGCTGGGCGCGTTGGACGAACGGATCAAAGTTTCGTTTCCCAACGGCATGGTTTCCACATCGATGCAAGGTGGGTGTTTTTGCGAAAACTGTAACTACCTGCGCGTCGGCACCGGCAACGTCGAACTCGCCGCATTGTTCGCTCCCAGACCACAGGCCATGACAGCGGCGGACGATTGGACCAAAGAGATGATGCAAGATGGGTACCCCGAATTGAGATGGCTGTACGCCATGCTGGGCGACGAAAACGACGTCTACTGCCGACCGATGCTGCATTTCAAACACAACTACAACTACGTCACCCGCGCGACGATGTATCAATGGATGAATCGACATCTGGGCCTCGGTTTAGATGATCCCGTCGTCGAAAGTGACTTCGATCCACTGACCGAAGAGGAAACCACCGTTTGGACGGCAGAACACCCTGCCCCGACGAATGTTGGGATTGATCACGAACGAGCGGTTTGCAAATGGTTGGATGACCAAGCCAATCGCAAGTTGACGCAACAACCACGCAACCGGACGGAGTTTTTGCATTTCGTCGAACTCATTGGCAGTGCATTGCCCGTGCTGTACGGAGTCGATGTCTTTCCGAGTGCTCAGCAATGGAGCGACGCCGAAACGATCAAGCATCACTCGCTTACCGACACGACGCTGCACGGTTTGCACATCACGATGGGGCTGTTGCGAGACGAATCGCGAGGCGCCGAATTACCGTTGTTGACAGTCCGATCCGCATCGTCAGAACCGGCGGAGAACGCGAACGGCGACGATACCGATCGACCCACCAAGGTGGTCGTTTGGACCGACGGAGTAGGAAAGGACGCGGCGTTTGACGCAAACGGCCTGCCCTCTGAAATGCTCAAAACGCTCGCTGCACAGGCAACCGTGCTGCTGCCCGACCTGTTGGGTCAGGGAGAATTCAACCGCGACCAGAGAGAAGTCACCACACAACGCGTGGTCGACGATAAACGTAGCTATTCCGCGTTTACGTTCGGGTACAACCGCACGCTGGTGGCCCAACGTGTCGGTGATTTGCTGAGCGTGGTCCGCCATGCCAATCATTTGGCAAAAGGTAACATTCGATTGGTTGCCACCGGTGGTGCGGCGCCCTGGGCCGCCGCGGCTGCTCCGATGATTCCCTCGCAATACCTCCAGCGAACACTGATCGATACGCAGGGGTTTCGTTTCGCCAACGTTGAATCCTATCGCGATGCGAACTTTGTGCCGGGAGCCGTCAAGTATGGCGACCTGCCTGTCTTGTTAGCGATTGGCTCGGGGGATCGTCAGATCGTGGGCGAACCGGTCGAAGTGGTCAGCCGCGTTCGCGAACTGAGTCAGCAAGTGCCGTCGGCGGGCGATGTCCGCGGAAACGTGCTGACCGTCGACGCCGACGAGAACTTGCTATGGTTGCTAGAGTAACCCCACCGCGTGATCTTATTGCGGCTTTTCGCTCACGGTGACTTGGGCCAATCGGGTAACTCGAATTTCTTTTTCACATTCGCAGTATGTTCGTTGTAGTGACGCTCCATTTGTAACAACAATCTTCTGGGCGTCCAACTACTGCCCGGCGGCTTTTCGTCCAGCGGCAGGTCGTGTAGCAAGAAAGCGAACCGCCGCGTGAAATCCGAAACGCGTTGCATTTGCCGCGCCTCTTCGGCACCCGACCAATCGGCGTGCTTGGCTCGATAATCCGGCGGCATCTGCTTGGGGTTCAGGTCCATGACAGGGATCTCGCTGTCTTGCTGATGATAGATCTGCGAAAAAAACAACAGTTCGCGGCCCATCATGTGTTCCGCATTCCATCGCGGCGTATGCGAGCCATTGGCGGGTTTGAAATTCATTTGCTCAACGGAGAGTTTTCTAAATACGTCTTGCGAAGCCATGCATGCTTTCTCTTTGCGCTCCAGCAGCGAAGTCAACTCCGCAGACAGTTCCATCGCGTTGGGAGTCAACACAACAACATCCAAGGCGCCGCTCGAATCGGCATTCTTGTCGCTGCGAACGATCAATGTGTTCCCGTTGATCTCCTTTGCGTCTTTCGCGCCGTCAGCGGAAGCCAACACCAAACTGCCCACGGACGCCCGCTGCGCCAACGTGACGGCATCCGCGGTGTGAGCGGTCTGAACATCCGCGATGACGACATCGCAACCTCGGATGACTTGCAATGTGTCCTCATCCAAATCCGCTTTCGTCACATGGGCGATCCGAATGCCGTCAACAGTGACCACCAGAGCATCGGTGCTGTTTTGCACAAGAATCGCGTTTGGCGACTGCAACGACATTGGATTGCGCGCCGTCCACGACACAGCGTCTTGGTCGGGCGCCCGATCCAGGACGTGGTCGATATCTGCATCGCGGTCGACACGTATCGCCAAACGGTCGTGGGTTGATTCGACGTCGTCGTTGGAACGAACCACATCAACCCCAGCCAAGTTGCTCGTTTCGCGCGTTTGCGAATCGGTGATCACGACGGACAAGTTCCACATCGATTCGATTGCGATCCCACCACCGGGCAGTCGGATCAAGGCAACCGGATCGCCTTGCGCCGCCGTTGATAGCGACGCCGCGCCTACCACAAACGCCAAAAACGAAAAAAACTTCATCAATCGGAACATCAAATCACCCTGTTGGAGCGAGCATGGTGCAAAAACGTACGGGGTTGGCTCGCTGCACCCTTTTCTACGTGACAATTCCCCGAATTCTCTCTGGAACCCCTAAGATAACGGTCGGTTTCTCGTTGTGCTAATAGCGATGATTCCCTGGCCCCCCTTCTCGTGTCGGGAACTCCACTCTTCTCTGGGCATCCAATAGCCTACTGCTTTTCAACTCTCACAAGGACTCGCGTCACGTGCCTGTTCGACGAATCTTTACCGCCAGCTTACTAGTGCTGGTCGCGATCAGTCTGGCTGCCACACTGTTGCCCGTACTGGCAGCACAGCCCGATACACCGTCTTGGAAAGCGGTCCAAGAAGCCATCAACCAGGGGCTACCCAAGACCGCGATCGAAAAGTTGGATCCGATCATTGCCGACGCCAAGAATGCGAAACGCTACGACGAAGCGATCCGCGCGATCAGCATGAAAATTTCGCTCGAAGGTAATATCCAGGGCAATAAACCGGAAGAAAAAATCACCCGGATGCAAGCGGAAATCGAATCGGCACCCGAAGCAATGAAGCCGGCGATGAATGCTGTGTTGGCAAACTGGTACTGGCATTACTTTCAACAGAACCGTTGGCGGTTCATGCAGCGAACACAAACCGCGGCGCCGCCAAGTGATGATTTCACCACGTGGGACTTGCCTCGCATTTTGGCCGAGATCGACAAGCAGTTTGAACTCGCGCTCGCAGAATCCGAGACGCTGCAAGAT
>JABDKS010000941.1 GCA_013002105.1 Pirellulaceae bacterium
GAATGGATCGGATTGATCATCAAGTGCGTCGTTTTGGCCATGCGGCTTTTTGGCACAATGATGGCCGGTCACTTGGTGATCGCCGCTTTTGTTGGATTGGTGTTTATGGCGGCCCAATCGTCCCACGCACTCGGTTACGGTGTCGAACTTTCCGTGATCCTTGGTGGGATCATGCTGACTCTGCTTGAATTGTTCATCTGCTTTCTGCAAGCGTTCATTTTTACCTTCCTGACGGTCCTTTTCATTGCCATGGTTGCCCATCATCATGATGGCCACGATGATCACTACGATCCGCTCAGTGACGAAGACCAAATGGACCTGGACAAGCTGATTGAACCATCGCGGATGGGGCCCCTGGCACACACCCATTAAATCGACACCACTGAATCGACACCACTGAATCGACGTCACGCAATCACCCGATCACTAGTTAACTAACCCCCTTTCATTGTCGCAGTCGCGAATACCGCGGCAGGGACAACATGAGATTTTTCTTCAGGAGCTAACCGAAGATGTTTGAATTTGCGATGCTTTTGGCACAGGACGAGACGCTCTACAAATTGGGCGTAGGTATCGGAATGGGCCTTGTCATCCTGGGCGCCGGACTTGGTATCGGCCGCATTGGTGGCTCAGCCGTCGACGCCATTGCACGTCAACCAGAAGCCAGTGGGACGATCAGCACTCAAATGCTTATCTCCGCTGCTCTGATTGAAGGTGCAACGGTTATCGCGTTGATTTTGATGCTGATCCTTTAGTCGAAACATGTCGGCGACAACCGGCGCTAGTGCGTACGTGTCGCCAACCAGGATTCCGTCATGATTCGTCATGGCCGATTCGTTCGATTAACCCGCCACCCATGATGATCCGCAAAGGTGAATCCATGATGCAATCCCTCAGCCGCATCACGCTGTTTGCAGCGCTATCGATGTTTGTACTCTGTCCTGTTCTGCCCGCTGCGGCACAGGAGACCGATGCCGCCGCCACTGCGACGGACGACAAACCTGCTGATGGCGATCACACCAATGCAGACCATGAACATGCCGAAGCAGGGCACGATCATGACGGCGGCGACCACGACGCGGAACATCATGACGCCGAACATCATGATGCAGAACATGCCGTCACCGGTGATCACGCAGGTGCCGATCATGGCGACGACCATGCAGAACACCGCATGCCGCCGCTGTTGTCTTTTGACATCGGATCGGCCGTCTGCAATATCGCGATCTTCCTCGGTGTCCTCGCGATTTTGTCCAAGTTTGTCTGGCCCGCAATTCTCGGCGGACTGACGGCTCGCGAGGAGAAAATCAACAGCGATCTGGAGGGTGCTGAACAGGCCAATTTGGAAGCCAAGGGATTGCTGGCGTCTTATCAAACGAAACTCGATGAAGCCGCCTCGCAGGTGCAAGCCATGTTGGCCGAAGCCCGTCGTGACGCGGAAGCCAGCGGACAGCGAATCATCGACGAGGCCAAATCCGAAGCACAGCGGCAAAGTGAGCGAGCGATTGCTGACATCGAAACCGCCAAGAAGGTCGCGTTGTCTGACATCGCCGGCCAAACCTCCGACATGGCCATCATGGTGGCCAAACAAGTCGTTGGCCGTGAACTCAAAGCGGATGACCACGCCGAACTGATTCGCCAATCCCTTGAGCGACTTCCCAGCAAGAATTAATCACCGCAACAATTAATCACAGCAACAACCGTTACAGCAACAACCGTCACGGGGCGTGTAACCCACTATGACCGAAGCTGAATCTGTCAAACACGAATCGGTGCTCGACACCGGCGCCGAACAATTGGGCAAAACCTACGCCCATGCACTGATCGGTGCCTCCGAGCAAGCCGGTGCCACCGAACGCGTGGTCGAACAACTGAAACAAGTCGTGGACGATTACATCCACGCCAGCGAACCGCTGGCCGCTGCCTTCAGTTCGCCGCGCATTGACAATGACGAAAAGATTCGCGTCATCGACCGAGTCTTTGGCGAAGACTTTGATCCAGTGCTGGTAAAGTTCCTGAAAGTCATGGCAGGGCGCGGTCGACTTGGTTTCGTGGCGTCCGTGCGGGACGCGGTCGAAGACATTTACGACGAGAAGATGGGACGCACACTGGCAACCGTACGAACGGCCGTTGCGTTGGACGAAGCTTTGCGTTCACAAATCTCCGAAAAACTCGGCGCCGCATTGAACAAAGATGTTCGGTTGAAAGAAGAAGTCGATCCCGATTTGATCGGCGGCATGGTCATCCGTGTCGGTGACACGGTGTTCGACAACAGCGTGGCAAACCGCCTCGACAAAATGGCCAAGAAAACTCGCGACGGCTTCTCCAGCCAGTTGCTTCGGAAATTCGATCAACTCATTTCAAATTAAATAGAAACTCAAGCCTCCTAGCTTTCCTATGAAATTCAGTAGCGACGAAATCGCGTCGGTCTTACAACAAGAGATCGTGGACTTCGACAGCAAAATCGATGTTCGCGAAGTTGGTACCGTCCTGGAAGTCAGTGACGGTATTGCTCGCGTCTACGGACTCTCGGGCGTGATGGCCGGTGAGATGGTCGAATTCCCCAACGGTGCCATCGGTCTGGCCTTTAACCTGGAAGAAAACAGCGTCGGAATCATCATTCTCGGTGACTACCTGACAATTCAAGAAGGCGATGAAGTCAAAGCTTTGGGGACGCTGCTGAGTGTTCCCGCCGGCGATGCGGTGATCGGTCGTGTTCTCGATCCATTGGGACAACCACTCGATGGGAAAGGCCCCGTCCAAACTGACGTCACTCGACCGGTAGAAATCATTGCAACCGGCGTTGCCGAGCGACAACCGGTGACCGAACCGATGCAGACCGGCATCAAAGCGATCGACGCCATGACGCCGATCGGACGCGGTCAACGCGAACTGGTCATCGGCGACCGTAAAACGGGTAAGACCGCCATCGCGATTGACGCGATTCTGAATCAAAAAGGCAAAGGCGTTAAGTGCTTTTACATCGCGATCGGCCAAAAAGACTCGGCCGTCGCCACCGTGGTCGACACGCTCAATAAATACGGCGCGATGGAATACACCACGGTGGTCGCCGCCGGTGCCAGTGCCCCCGCACCACTGCAGTACATTGCACCGTATGCGGGAACCGCGATGGCTGAACACTTCATGTTCAATGGGGGTCACGCACTGGTGGTTTACGATGACTTGAGCAAACAGGCAACCGCTTATCGTCAGATGAGTTTGCTGATGCGACGTCCGCCCGGTCGCGAAGCCTATCCCGGTGACGTGTTCTACTGTCACAGTCGATTGTTGGAGCGATCCTCCAAGTTGTCCGACGACCTTGGCGGTGGTTCGATCACCAGTTTGCCGATCATCGAAACACTCGAAGGCGAAGTGTCGGCCTACATCCCGACCAATGTGATTTCGATCACCGATGGGCAGATCTACGTTCAGCCTGACCTTTTCTTTGCGGGTGTGCGACCAGCCATGAACGCGGGGATTTCTGTCTCGCGCGTCGGCGGTGCCGCTCAGGTCAAAGCGATGAAAAAAGTCTCCGGTGGTTTGCGTTTGGACCTCGCCGCATTCCGTGCGTTGGAAGCGTTTGCCCAACTCGGTACCGATTTGGACGCGGCCACCCAGTCGCAACTCGATCGCGGCTATCGAATGGTGGAACTGCTCAAGCAACCGCAGTACCAACCCCTGTCAGTCGGCGAACAAATCCTCAGCATTTATGCCGGCACCAAAGGATTCCTGGACGACGTCGAGATCAAGACGGTGCAACAGTGGGAACGAGATTTCTTGCAGTATGCTCACGACAAGCATGCATCATTGCTTGATGGACTCAACACCAATGGTGAACTGACCGACGAAGTCGTCGAGCAGATCGAGACCTGCATCAAAGACTTTAAAGCTGGTTACAAACCAGTCGAAAGCGCGTAGGAACCATGGCAAACGCAAGAGCGCTCGATAAACGACGCAAGTCGATCAAAAACATCCGCAAGATCACGCGGACAATGGAGTTGATCGCTACGGCGCGCTACAAGAAGGCGATGGATCGTGCTTCGGCTGCGACTGCGTACACCGACCAAATCACCAAGATCGTCAGCCGACTCGCTGCAGCGGGATTAGATGTCGCGCACCCATTGTTAGAACAACGCGAAAAAACCGAAGCAGCTCGTGTTTTGGTTCTCGCCAGCAATCGCGGTCTCTGCGGTGGCTACAACGCCAGCGTCTTGCGTACCGCGCTACCTGTGATCGACGCGTTAAAAGCGTCGACACCAAAAGTCACCGTTGACGTGGCCGGCAAACGGGGTGTCAACGGCCTGGCGTTTCGCGGCGTCCAGACCGACGAGCAACATTTGGGTTTTGAAGATCAACCGGCATACGACGAAGTCGAAAAGATTGCCGACCGGTATCTATCACGGTACATCACAGGCGAGATTGATCGTCTGGATGTTGTGTACACCAAATTTATCAGCACCGGCAAACAAGTCGCGACCACCGTCACACTTCTACCATTAGGATCGCTTTCGGACGACGAAGAAGCGACTACCGATGACGCCAGTGCCAATGTTGAATACGAATTCTTGCCGTCAGCAGAGAGCATTTTGGAGGAGGTCGTCCCGACCAGTTTCAAGGTTCGACTGTTTAAGTGTTTTTTGGATGCGGCCGTCAGCGAACAAGTTGCCCGCATGATCGCGATGAAAGGAGCCACCGAGAGCGCTGGCGACATGATCAAACAACTTTCGATGACGTACAACCGTGCCCGTCAAAGTCAGATTACCGGCGAGATCATGGAGATCATCGGTGGTGTCGAAGCCCTGGAAGGCTAACGTCGCGGTTCGCTCCGCGAACCAAACGCAATGAGAACCAAAGTCGTGGTTCGCTCCGCGAACCAAACGAAAACAGAATCAACACAACACAACAAAAATCACTCCCGTTACTTCACAAAGACCCGACCATGTCCACCGCAACTGCGAACGGTAAAGTCACCCAAGTCATCGGATCGACCTTTGACGCCGAGTTCCCCGAAGACTCGCTGCCGCCGATCTACAATGCACTGAAGATTTCCAGCAACCACAAAGGCGTGACGCTCGATTTGGTTGGCGAAGTCCAACAGCACCTGGGTGGTGGACGCGTACGAGCGATCGCACTGGGTTCGACCGAAGGCATGATGCGAGGGTTGGAAGTCGTCGACACGGGCAAGCCCGTTTCGGTTCCCGTCGGTCAAGAAACACTCGGTCGAGTGTTCAACGTGCTGGGAGAACCGATTGATAAGCGAGGCGACGTCAAAGCGGACGATTATTGGCCCATTCACCGCCAAGCTCCGCCGATCAACGAACTTTCGACCAACACCGAATTGTTCGAAACCGGGATCAAGGTCGTCGACCTGCTGACCCCGTTCGTTCGCGGTGGTAAAGCGGGTCTGTTCGGTGGTGCCGGCCTGGGCAAAACGGTGATTTTGACCGAATTGATTGCTCGAATCGCATCCAGCCACGGTGGCTACAGTGTGTTCGCCGGTGTTGGTGAACGAACCCGCGAAGGCACCGACCTCTGGTTGGAAATGCAAGAGACCGAGATCGGTTCGACCGGCCGCAAAGTCATCGAACAAACTTGCATGGTGTTCGGTCAGATGAACGAGCCACCTGGATCGCGACTGCGGGTCGCACTTTCGGCGCTCACGATGGCCGAATTTTTCCGCGACACGACCGGTGCGGACACCCTGTTGTTTGTCGACAACATTTTCCGATTCTCACAAGCTGGGTCGGAAGTGTCGGCGTTGCTCGGTCGGATGCCATCGGCCGTGGGTTATCAGCCCACACTGGCAACCGAAATGGGCGCGTTGCAGGAACGGATCACGTCGACCAAAAAAGGTGCTATTACGTCGGTGCAAGCGGTCTATGTACCGGCTGATGACCCGACCGACCCGGCACCGGCAACCGCCTTTGGCCAGCTCGATGCGTTTATCTATCTGGAGCGGTCAATTTCAGAGAAAGGCATCTACCCTGCCATCGATCCGCTGGCGTCTAACTCACGGATCTTGGACCCACAGTACGTCGGTGATCGGCACTACAACATCGCCCGTCGCGTTCAAACCATTCTGCAACGTTACCGCGAACTGCAAGACATCATCGCGATTCTCGGTGTCGACGAACTGAGCGAAGACGACAAGACAGTTGTCCACCGCGCTCGTCGTATCGAACGATTCCTGTCCCAGCCGTTCTTGGTCGCGGAAGTCTTCATCGGCAAGCCAGGTGAAATTACCTCGCTCGAAGACACGATTCGCAGTTTCGAGGAAATCTGTGACGGCAAGTGGGATCACCTGCCCGAGCAAGCCTTCATGTATGTCGGTGCGATTGAGCAAGCTGAAGCGCAAGCCAAGAAGATGGAGAAGAAATAGTCATGGCGATTCGCTGCGTCGTTGTCACCCCTGAACGAACCGAACTCGACCGCGAGGCCGAATCGGTTGTGCTGCCGATGTTTGACGGATCGCTTGGTGTCTTAACGGGCCGAGCTCCGATGATCGGCCGACTTGGATTTGGAACGCTGCGGTTACAGACCGCCGCGGGTCCTGAACGATACTATGTCGATGGTGGGTTCGCCCAAGTGGAAAAGAACGTCGTCAACATCCTGACGTCGCGTGCTATTCCAGTCGATTTGCTCGATAGCGAAGAAGCCGTCAAAGCGCTCGAAGCTGCTCAGGAGTTGCCGTCAGGCACGCCCGAGCAGGCGCAGTTGAAAGACACCGCAGTGCGTCGTGCCCGCGGCCAAGTGCGAGCTGCCCGCTAATCGCTGGCTCCTAATCGCAACTCCCAAATCGCTGCCTTTCGCTTCGGCCTGTGGTAGAATGGCGATCCTCTCTCGATCGCAAACTCTATTCAGCTGCTGTGTGTTGGCCGCGCGATGATCGCACCACGTCAGACCTCATTTGCTTCAACCCCGCTGACAATCCTTCTTTGGATGGCTTGCCC